>JAIPFR010000008.1 GCA_021736525.1 Spirochaetia bacterium | reverse complement strand
CGAAGGGCCCGGGGGAGAGCAGAAGGGTCTTTTTGTTGTAATAGTGCAGGATGCTCTGAACAAGATACTGGGAATTGAGACAGTCTGCATCAGGATTTTTATGTCCAATAATTATTGAAGCCTCATGGCTGAGCATTGCTTCGATCAAGGCATCAGGAACCGGGGGCGTTGGAATCATTGTATGTAATCCTTAATATCAGTATTTGATGAGCTGTCCGGCAGTATGGCTGGGGGAGTATCAGTTTCTGACTGCGGTGATGCATTTTCATCGGCGGATTCATCATCTCTGCCTGAGAGTGTTTTTGGAAGCGTGAATGCCAGAGTTTCGCGGAAATTTTGTATATAGTGAATGGAAATAGTGTCCAACACTTCTCCAGGGATATCCTCGTCTGCATCGTCCTTGTTGTCATAGGGGAGGAGGACCGTTGTAATGCCGTTTCTGTGAGATGCCAGTATTTTTTCCTTAACTCCGCCTATAGCAAGAATTCTGCCGGTCAAGGTTATCTCACCAGTCATTGATATATTTTCTGTTACAGGAACATTGAGGATGGCAGAGAGCATGGCGGTAGTCAGAGTTACTCCGGCCGATGGGCCGTCTTTAGGAATTGCCCCTTGAGGTACGTGAACATGAATGTCTTTCTGTTTAAGCAATTGCGGATCAAAATTGAATTCATCGCTGTGTGCTTGAATGAAAGAGAGGCTTATACGGGCACTTTCTTTCATCACATCACCAAGGTTTCCTGTAAGAATAAGATTTCCTGATCCCGGCATCAGGGAAACTTCAACCGTCAGCAGCTGACCGCCCATTTCTGTCCAGGCAAGTCCATTAGCAATTCCAGGTATGAAAAGCTGATTGATCTGCTCTTTATTGAATAAAGGTTTCCCAATCAGCCGGTGAAGCGACTGATGGGTTACAACCTTACGTATTCCCGAGATTTGCTCATCTGTCAGCGAATTGGATATCTTTATCTTTGAAAGATAATTACGAGCGAGCTTCCGGATTACTGAACCGATGGTGCGTTCAAGATTTCTTACTCCTGATTCCCGTGTGTAGGTCTGTATAAGTTTGAAAACTGCACTTTTCTGGAATGATATTCCGGATTTTTCGAGTCCATTTTCCTTAAGCTGCTTAGGTATAAGAAATTTTTCAGCAATATGGAACTTTTCAATATCTGAGTATCCCGGAATTTCAATAATTTCCATTCTGTCGCGCAAAGCTGAAGGTATGGTATGAAGTGAATTAGCGGTAGATATAAAAAGAACCTGAGAAAGATCATAAGGAACTTCAAGATAATGGTCGCTGAAAGTCGAGTTCTGTTCCGGGTCTAGAACTTCCAACAGAGCTGAAGACGGATCACCTCGGAAATCGGCTCCGAGCTTATCTATCTCATCCAGCAGGAATACGGGATTGATAGTTCCTGCCTTCCTCATTGATTGAATTATCTTTCCTGGAAGAGCACCCACGTAGGTCTTGCGATGTCCCCGGATCTCCGCTTCATCTCTAACCCCGCCCAGTGATATTCTAATAAAATCCCGGTTAAGGGTTCTTGCAACCGATCGGCCAAGAGAGGTTTTGCCGGTTCCTGGAGGTCCGACAAGGCAAAGAATCGGTCCCTTCAGGTCACCGCGAATTCCTCGAACGGCAATATAGTCAAGAATACGTTCTTTGGCCTTTTTCATATTGTAATGATCAGCATCCAGAATCTGCTTTGCACGTGAAATATCAAAATGGTCTTCAGTCTTGTTGGACCAGGGAATATCAGCAAGCCATTCAAGGTAGGTTCTCAAAACCCCGGATTCCGGGGCCATTGCCTGAAGCTTTCGCAGCCGGTCAGCCTCTTTTCTGGCTTTTGACAGAACTTCCTGGGGAGGATTCTGTTCCTTTATCTGACGGTAAAGTTCTTCTGCCTCATCGGCTGTATCATTGTCCCTGCCAAGCTCTTTATGGATCTGCTTAAGCTGCTCGTTAAGGAAATACTCTTTCTGAGTTTGCTCAATTCTTTCCTTAACACGTCTCTGGATATCGGTCTGCAGCTTCATCATAGCTATTTCAGTCTCTACAAGGACCGAGAGCTGACGAAGCCTTGCCTCAGTATTTATCAGCTGAATCAGTTCAACTTTGATATCGTTCTGGAGATTGAGTGAAGCAGCAATCAGGTCTACCAGTTTGTCAGGGTATTCAGCCTGGTTTATGCGTTGTATTGCCTCGCGGGAAATTTTTTTCTGAAATGACTGAAGGTTTTGAAATGAGCGGCGGACAGTGCCCATAAGCAGCCCGGAATCACCTTCAATTGTATGGTTCTCGTTAATTGCCGATACCCAGACCATATCTATATCTTGGGAAAGCTGAGTTTTGCTGATAGCCGCCCGATAGAGGGCATCACCGGTAAACCTGAGAGCCCCTGTCTGGGTTTCGGTCATCTGTATTATTTTAACAACCGTACCAACACGATAAATCTCAAGACCCTTCTCCTGAATTGCTTCAGATGAATCTGCATGCTGAGGATAAGCAAAGAAAAGCATCCGTTTCTGGCTGAATGCAGCTTTTATGATTTTAGCAATTTCCGGATTCGAAGTAAAATAGGGGAACTGCGTATGCGGGAATACGACAAACTCACGGGATATGAGCATCGGCATCTCTGAAACTGGTTCTTTTCTGTTTATTCCAATAATACTCATGCTGATTTTATAGATTTTACCTCAACTATCGGTTTTTTCAGGTTTTCAACGACATCCTTAGAAATGGTTACTTCCTTTGCCCCTTTTATTGATGGTATCTCAAACATTATCTCCACCATAAGTTTTTCCACGATTGAACGTAGTCCGCGGGCACCAGTTTTTTGCTTGATGGCTTTCTCAGCGATGGCTTCGATAGCATCTTCTTCAAAATGCAAGGCTACATCATCAATTTTCATTATCGCCTGATACTGTTTTGTGACAGAGTTGCGCGGCTCAGTAATGATCTTCATTAAATCATCTTTCGTCAGATTTGAGAGGGATACCTGTATCGGAAGACGACCGATAAATTCGGGAATCAACCCGAAATGTATCAGGTCATCAGGATGCATCTGTCGATAAAGGCTTTCCAGGTCTTTATTTGTTTTTGAGGCAATGTTCGCGCCGAATCCAAGCGGATGCTGGGAAACCCGAGATTCAATTACTTTATCGAGACCTACAAACGCTCCGCCGACAATGAACAGAATGTTTTTTGTGTTTATTTTAATCATTTCCTGGTTGGGGTGCTTACGTCCGCCTTGGGGAGGTACCGAAGCTATAGTCCCTTCTATTATTTTAAGCAGCGCCTGCTGCACCCCTTCACCGGAAACATCCCGGGTAATCGAAACATTTTCAGTCTTCCGGGCGATTTTATCGATTTCATCAATAAACACAATGCCCCGCTCAGCAGCAGCAATATCATTGGATGCGTTCTGAATCAATTTCAACAGAATGTTCTCAACGTCTTCTCCAACATAACCAGCTTCAGTAAGAGTAGTGGCATCGGCAATGGCAAAGGGTACATTGAGTTTGTTGGCAAGCGTCCTGGCAAGAAGCGTTTTACCAGTTCCAGTAGGACCAATCAGAAGCACATTAGCTTTTTCAATTTCTACATCAGTCTCTTCCATGTTTTCCTGATGCATAATTCGCTTGTAGTGGTTATAGACAGCCACTGAAAGAGTTTTTTTAGCATAATCCTGTCCTACAACATAGTAGTCAAGGTACTCCTTAATCTCTTTCGGGGTCGGTATTTCCTCAAGAAACCCCTCAGGAATCGGGGTTTTATCCTCCAGAAGGATTGTGTTACATACTTTTATACATTCATCGCAGATGAAAACTCCGGGACCCGCAACAAGGCGGTTTACCTGGTCAGCGCTTTTACCGCAGAATGAGCAGCTTTTTACTGAGGCTTTTGCTTTACCCATAAATCATCAGCTCCTTGTCAGTATACTGTCGACGAGGCCATAGGCAACAGCTTCTTCTGCTGTCAGGAAGAAATCTCTCTCCAGGTCAACAGCGATAACCGCTTCTTCCTTTCCGGTATGCCTGGCAAAATAGGTTATGGTCATCTTTTTCAGCCGCATAATTTCGCGAGCCTGAATATTGATATCAACAGCCTGTCCCTGCACCCCTCCCCATGGCTGATGGATCATAAGCCGGGAAGAGGGGAGCGCGAAACGTTTTCCCGCAGCACCGCCGGCAAGAAGAAGGGCTGCCATCGAGGCAGTCTGACCGAGACAGATTGTCTGTATGTCCGGTTTGATGTACTGCATGGTATCATAAATTGCTAAACCTGCCGTTACACTACCCCCTGGTGAGTTGATGTAAATATTAATATCACGTTCCGGATCCTGTGACTCAAGGTAGAGCAGCTGAGCCACAACCAGATCAGCGGTCGGATCATTTATCTCACCATCAACAAATATTATCCGTTCTTTAAGCAGACGGGAATAGATATCATACGATCTCTCGCCTATACCCGTCTGTTCGACAACCATGGGCACCAGGCTGTGCATATATTCTTTCCCTGGCATAGTAACTCCTGTAGGAAAACAGCATTTGCTGATAAATCAATCATTTGCCGAGCATCCTGAACGGCAATATCCTTAGGCTGAACCTTAGGCAGCCATTATCTATCCTGCTGCAGGAACTCCTTATAGGCAACCTTATCACCTTTAGTGAACTCGTTTTTCTCAAGCAGCAGGTCAACCGTTTTCTGAAGCATCTTGTCATTTCGAAGCATCATCTGGTAGTAGTCCTTTTGGCGGTGGTCCTCAATACCGTCTAACAGATGCTCACTTTCAGCCAATTCATCATCTGAGACAGACACCTCCTCTTTCAGGGTGATCTTATCCAGAATCAGCTGAATTTTCAGTGAACGTAAGGCCTGAGGCCGCCATTCCTCAAGTAAGTCATTTTTATGCTTGCCCTGCAGCTCAAGAATCTGGTTCAGCTGTTCCTCACTCATCCGGGACTGCGAAGCAAAATTTCTCCAGGAGTTTTCCAGCTCAGCCTGAATCATTGATTCGGGAAGCTGGATCTCCAGATTTTCAAGTATCTTTTCATAAAGTCCGTTAATTTTTTCTTCACGGAGCCTGGACTCTACACTCTCTTCGATTTTCTTCCTGGTGGCCTGCTTCAGGTCATCAAGGGTTTCGTAATCTTCACTTACATCTTGAGCAAATTCATCATCAAGTTCAGGGAGTTCACGTTCTTTAACGGCTTTTACGGAAACCTGAATACGCACTGTTTTACCGGCATACTCTTCAATATCATAATCATCAGCAAAAGTTTTCTCGAAGATTTTTTTCTCTCCTGCTTTCATGCCGATGATCTCATCATCAAACTTAAAAGGATTGTATCCGCTGCCTACCGTAAAGACAAAATCTTCCCGTGCCTTACCTTCCAGGGGAGCATCATTTTCATCAAGTTCAACGTAATCAACAGTTACAATCAGGTGTTCTGCTGCTGGAACATCTTTTTCAAGAACGACTGCATTCTGTTCCTGGAGGGCAGACAGTTTTTCCTCTACTGCCTCTTCGCCGATTTCAACGTCAGGGACAGAAACGGAAAAGCCGCTGTATTCAGGAATATCGAATTTAGGAAAAACATCATAGGTAACAGCATAAGTAAACGCCTCTTCAGGATTAAGTTTCAGTTCATCTTCAGCAAGAAGCTTAGGGGTACTGTACTGAAGAGGTTTAAAATCATCTTCAATTTCTTCAAGGACCGTTTCAATCCCGTTTTCAATCATGGTGTACATAGTCTCTTCGCGGAGAGCGTCACCGAACTTCTTTTCCAGAACTGAAATTGGCGCTTTGCCTTTTCTGAACCCCTTTATCTGCAGCGTTTTTGCATACTTTGCAGTAATTTTGCTGTATTCTTCCGCAACAGTATCCTTTGAAACTGTAAGGGTAAGCTCGACCGCTGAATTCTCAAGCTCCTTGATCTCATGTGCTGTTTCCATCTAAAAACCTCTTCGTATAAAATATAATGCAAAATCCTGAACCAGCAGGAGTTTTATGAACTGTTATATTAGCAGTAAGGCATACCTACTATAATCTATCTAATCTTTGCACAATCGTATAGTCCCCGGGCCGAAAACATGGCCAAAAACACATGGGTGAAAGAAGCAAAAAAAAGCGACCCGCTGTATCGGATCGCTTTTAGAGCGAGAGACGGGAATTGAACCCGCGACATCCACCTTGGCAAGGTGGAGCTCTACCGCTGAGCTACTCTCGCAAAATCAGTAGGAATCAGATTTTTCAGCAGCTGATCAACTATCTGACACCCGGCCTATCTGTCACCCGGCTTATCTGACACCTGGATTCATCAGTGGTATACTGACAAGGCAACTTCCTGTATATGCTTTTCGGGTTTTTCAAATCCCTCAGGCATAGTGCGAGAGAAGGGACTTGAACCCTTACGCCTTTCGGCACTAGATCCTAAATCTAGCGTGTCTGCCAATTTCACCACTCTCGCAGTGATATACCATAGTATTCCGAATTTGTCAATAATGGCAATCGGAATATATGAGCCGTGAAGGGATCGAACCTTCGACCCGCAGATTAAGAGTCTGCTGCTCTACCAGCTGAGCTAACGGCCCGTCATGTATTACGCCCGGCAGGATTCGAACCTGCGACCTACGGATTCGAAGTCCGGCGCTCTATCCAACTGAGCTACGGACGCATAATCCAAGAGTTCAACCAAAGAAAGCGCACTAAACGCCTTCACCGGGTTTGAAGCCAGAATACACTGGGCTCAAAACAGAAAATCCCGTGTTGAAGGGTGGGCGACGGGACTTGAACCCGCAACAACCAGAACCACAATCTGGTGCTCTACCATTGAACTACGCCCACCAGGTATATCAGCAAACTGAGCTGACGAACGAAAAGTACTTTGACCGAAAAGCAGATTTTTGTCAATACCTGCAGTTCCATGAATCATCATTGAATCATCAATGAATGTGTATGTGTTCCCAATTGAAAGCCCTCATCTTCTATTGCCTTTTTATCAGCCAGCTAGGGCAGCTGCAATTAATGTTTGAGTCTCCCACGCTGCCGGTTTACTGCAGAGTGCCGGCACCATAGCCTCAAGAATTATCTCTTTGCTCAAAGACTGTTCAGCCGATGTCCTGTTCAGCCTGCTGATGGCGGGCAGATAACTTTTTTCAAGCCACCGGCCGAGATCAAGAGGAGTTATCTGTCGAAGTTCCCGATGAGTTGTCACTTCGGATCGTAAAACGGTAAAACCTGAACTCTTCACTGCCTGCAGCAAGGTTTCAGCACTCCAGTTAATAAGCGGATTGGCAGGATCCTGATAAATCAGCTGTTCGGCATCAGTAAGAAACTGCTGTATTTTATCCGGCAGCTCATTTGATAGTTGCGAAAGCTTTGTAGACAATGCAGGAATAGTTTGGGCAAAAGAGAGACAGCCGTCTGGGGCTGCGGCCTCCCTCAGTAAAGAAAACAGCACGTTTTTTTCACTGAGGCGTGTAAAGAGATCATATCCGACAATTGCCTCAAAACGGATTCCGGAAGCGATGAGTTTTTTTATACCTGAAAGTTGATCTTCCTTTGTGAGAACTGGTCTCTCTTCTTCTGAAAGAGTTCCTATATAACGGTTCAGCAGATCGAATTCCCGGGAGGAATCGGTAAACCCGTAAACTCCACCTTCGGGGACATGCCGACAAGATTCCCAGAGAAGCAAACCGGAAGCTGTCTGAGGTATGAGAATACGTGCATGACGGGGAAGGTCCAAGGCCGCAAAAATCCTCTCCCTGATATCGGCAAGACGATTGCCTCTGCCGGAAATCAACCGATGCAGCCATTTTGCCTTTTCGTTATCGGGAGGTGAAAATGTGAGAATTTCCGCTGAACGGCTCTGATCACTGGCAGCTATCTGGGCTTCACGCTTTCTGAAAACAGAATCCCGTATACTCTTTTCAAATCCCTGATCGGATGGCCGGTAGAAGATCTTACCCTGAAGCCCCGTTGGAAGATACTGCTGAGCTGTCCAATGGTCCCGATAGGCATGAGGATAGAGATACCCTTCGCCATGCCCGAAACCTTTTTTATCACGGCTTCCGTCCTTTAGATGGTTGGGTACTTCACTGTCTTCTTCAGTTTCAATAGTTTTGAGAGCATCAAAGAACCCGAGCGTACTGTTGGATTTCGGGGCTGCGGCAAGATAAAGCGCAGCCTGAGTTAAATGAAACCGTCCTTCGGGAAGACCGACCCGATCAAAGGCGGCAGCCGCAGATTCCACTATTCCCAGAGCCTGCGGGTCGGCAATGCCTATATCTTCGCTCGCAGATATCAGCATCCTGCGGAAAATGTAGCGCGGATTCTCCCCGGCTCTCACCATACGGGCAAGCCAGTAGAGAGCGGCATCAGGATCCGAACCGCGAATCGACTTAATAAAGGCACTGATTACATCAAAATGATAATCTCCTTCCTTGTCATAGAGCACAACCTTCTGTTGAATGCTCTCTTCTGCAGCATTGCGGGTTATCTGAAGAACTTGGCTGCCTGTCGGGGGAAAATTATCAGCAGAGGTTTCCACCGCGAGCTGTAGGGCATTGAGGAGACTCCTGGCATCACCGTTAGCTATTTCTACCAGGTGCTCAAGTGCTCCCTTTTCAAATTCTACTGTATACTTACCGTAGCCTCTCTCAGAATCCGAAAGGGCCTGCTCGGCTATTTTCAGCAGGTCATCTCCTGAGAGTTTTTTCAGTTGGAAAATCCTGCTCCTGCTGACAAGGGCTGAATTTACTTCAAAATAGGGATTTTCCGTTGTTGCACCGATCAGGATTACCATACCACTTTCTACCCAGGGAAGCAGCGCATCCTGCTGTGATTTATTCCAACGATGAACCTCATCAATGAAGAGGATTGTGCGTGTTCCATGAAGATCAAGACGTTCTCGTGCCTGCTCAATTTCTAAACGCAGTTCCTTTACTCCCGATAGTACAGCATTCAGCGTTATAAAGCGGCTGCGGGTGGTGTTGGCAACTACTCTGGCCAGAGTAGTCTTGCCTGTACCCGGGGGACCGTAAAAAATGACTGAAGAGAGCTGGTCTGCCTGAATTGCACGGCGAAGGAGACGTCCCTTGCCGATAATATGGTCCTGACCGATATATTCATCCAGTGTGCGGGGACGCATACGGTAAGCGAGGGGCTGCGTATGGGGCTGCTGAGCTTCAGAAAAAAGATTCATTTCTCGATTATAGTTGAGCGGATTATAAAAAGCAATGAATTGAAAAAACGATCGAACTCTTGACAATTTTACCGATGAAGGCGATTTTATAGGTGATGACTGCTGATCAGGTACTGCAGTTTCGTAGACTGCAGAAGGAGAGAATATAATGACTCAAGATATAAAACGTGCCGTTCTTGCCGATAGAGTTGAACGTGAGAAGCATATTTTACGGAACGTCTATTCTTGGATGACAGCCGGTCTAGGCCTGACTGGGATCGTCGCTTACGGTGTATCACAATCACCTTCGGTTCTTCGTGTGATTTTCGGTACCCCCGGTCTTTTTTTTATGCTGATGATAGCCGAGCTTGCTCTGGTAATCTATTTGTCAGCAAGGCTGCAGAGGATGTCAGCGCAAAGTGCTGTATTTGCATTTACCGGCTATGCCCTGCTTAATGGGCTTACCCTTTCTTCAATATTCATAGCCTATACAGGACTTGAATTGAGTCAAGCTTTTTTCTCAGCTGCCGCTGCTTTCGGGGGCATGAGCCTCTACGGCATGACAACTAAAAAGGAGCTTTCAGGAATTGCCCATTATTTGTTTATGGGACTATGGGGTGTGATAATTGCCAGTATCATTAATTTGTTCATTGGCAGTGATTCTCTTTACTACTTGATTTCATATGCTGGTGTAGCGGTTTTTATGGGGCTTACCGCCTGGGATACTCAGGTGATCAAACGGTGGAACAGTCAGTACGGTTCCTCTTTAACCGAGGCTGAGTATGTCAAACTCTCAATTATGGGGGCCCTGAAGCTCTATCTTGATTTTATCAATATGTTTCTCTTTTTGCTGCGGATTTTTTCCCGGAGAAATTAAATAACTGAACGGCAGGAGACTCCTGCTCCTGCTGCTGCAAATCTCTTGCAATGTGGTAAAAGATGCTCCAGTCACCTGCTTGAACAGAATACCTGTCCTTCTCTGAGCGCTACGAACAGGGTCTCGAACGTCGGTTCCTTATGTCCCGTGATAAAAAACGATCTCCTTCCGATTGATGACGGATCATGGGCATCGGAACCGGATATTACCGTGCTGCCGTATGTCTTTTCTGTTGGCGGCAGGGAAAGTAATTCAACAGCGCTATAAGGTAAATCAGGGAGGAAGCCCAGCTGGGAAACAGCCCCGTTGCCTGGCCGATCGATATGTGCAGGTATAACAAGACCTCCCTTATTAAGGACCAACGGTATAAGGTCAAAAAATGAAATGGATGAACTGCTGAAAAGACTGATATCGACAAACCCCAGCACCTGTTCGTCGGGGTCAACAATAACCTGATCTCCAAAAATATCAGGAACATTGGCAATATCCGGCAGTGATGATTCAATGATGCTTCCGAAATGTTCAGCTTGCTCCAGCTCGCTGAACAGGCAGAGAACATGAACCTCTTCTACCGTATTAACCTCCAGTCCGAAAACTGGAGTTATTCCAGCCCTGCTGCAGCAGACGGCAAATGCCGGCAGGTTGCGGGTGGAGTTGTGGTCTGTCAGTGCAAGAATGTCTATCCCCCTGGCAGCGGCTCCCTGCACTAAGACTGCCGGAGACATCTCAAGACTTCCGCAGGGACTGAGACAGGAATGGTTATGGAGGTCAGTACAGATCAGGTTTTCGTTCATGCAGGGTTATCAGGATTTTTCTAGCAGATCTGCAATTTTCCAGGATGCGGTGAATTGGTTATCTTCAGTAGTGTAAAGGGCAATTGCGTGTTCTTCAGCTGCAGTGAGCATGTCTGCCGGTACCTTCCTTCCGCTGCAAATGATGATTGCACGAATGCCTGCCAAAGCGGCAACAGCGACGCTGTTTCTGTGAGCCTGGATAGTCATCAGGACACTGTCTTCTTCAGCATTTGCCATCACGTCACTCAGAAGATCTGAAGTGAATCCGCTGGTTACAGAAAAATCTTTCTCGGGAAGATAGATTTCCGTGTATCCCAGATGGTTATGTATACTTGATCCTTTCAAAAATTTCTCCCTCATTGTGAAATTTCCTTCTTTTTGGAAAGATAGATTACCGCAACAACGATAGTGCCTTTTCCCATCTCAGAGGTGATGGAAAATTCATCTGAAACCCGTTTTACATTCGGGAGCCCCATACCTGCTCCAAATCCCAGTGAGCGTATCCAGGAATTTGCGGTAGAGAAACCTTCTTCCATGGCGGCATCGATATCAGGTATTCCCGGCCCCGTATCGGTAACGGTAAGCTTAAGTTTGTTATCACCGTACTCTGATGTTATTGTCCCACCTTCTGAGTGAACGACAAGGTTTATTTCCAGTTCATAGGAGGCAACTGCTGCACGCCGAATCGCAGCAGTATCGATATTTTCTGATTTCAGAAATTTTTTCAACTCGGTGGATGCGTATCCTGCATTTTCAAAATTGTGCCGCAAAACAGTAAACGTCTGCTTTTTTACTATCGAATCTTCATGAGCAACATGTTTTGCGGCAGCAGCCTGCTCAATAGCATCAACCTCACGGTTGATTTCCAGAAGAAGTCTGGCAGATATGTCACGGGTGGTAACCATGCCTACAAGTTCCTTTTTTTTACTGAGAACAGGAAACCGATGATAGGGATAGGTATCGAAATAGGTTATGGCAAATGATACCGGCATGTCATCTTCAAGCACTGTCAGATTCCTGGTCATATGCTTTTCTGCTGTCTCTTCAATATAGCCCAGGTCAAGGGCTTGAATAATATCATCCATGCTGACAAGACCCAGCAGACGATTTCCCTGAACAATTGGAATACCAGTTACATTTTTATCCCGCATAAGAAGCTGGATTGATCGCAGAGAGGCGGATTTGTCAGCTGTTACCAGAGGTGTGCTCATGACATCCTTTATTTTCAGTCGATAGATAAGCTCAAGTATAACCGTAGGTGAATTAATTGTGTTAATGGGAATCGGGTTCATTTTTCCATTATAGTCGTTTACGCTGATTGATACAATCTTTATGATGGTTTAGGCTGAATTCTGTCTGTTCAGTTTGTGGCAATTGCACTTCATTGATCAGGCAGTATGCTTTACACAATAATGATGAAAACAGGAGCTGCAAATGCGCGACATCCGTCACAGAAAACTGGCTGAACTGCTGGTAAACTACTCAATAACATTAAAAGAGGGAGAGAGCTGCCTTATTAATGCCGTCGACGTACCGTTGGAAATGGTTGAAGAACTTGTGGAGGCTGTCTATCGAGCAGGCGGGTATCCTCTGGTCAATATCGATTCTGAACGTCTGCACAGAGCGCTGACCGCAGGAGCATCTGCAAAAAGCCTTCAGCTATTTGCAGACTGCGACCGTTATCGAATGGAAAAAGTTGATACGTTTATCGGTATTCGAGGTCCTGCAAACAGTCGTGAGACAGGAGACCTGCCCGGAGAGCAGAATTCTCTCTATATGAGAGAATATTACGAAGAAGTTCATTCAAAAGTCAGACTGACGCGGACCCGTTGGGTTGTTCTTCGCTACCCGACTGAGATTATGGCTTTCTCAGCGGGAATGTCTACAATAGAATTTGAAAACTTCTACTACAAGGTAACTACCGAAGTTGACTATAAGAGAATGTCGCAGGCGATGAAGCCTGCTGTGGATTTTCTTGAACAGGCAAAGAGGGTCCGCATTACAGGTCCTGGAACAGATCTGCGATTCAGCATTGAGGGCATGCCTGCCATACCCTGTGATGGAAAAATGAACATTCCAGATGGGGAAATTTACACCTGCCCCGTAATTGACAGTGTAGAAGGATCCATAGCATATAATACTCCATCAACCTATGACGGTTTTACCTATTCTAATATATCCTTAGATTTTTCCCGAGGGAAAATTGTGGAAGCCCGAGCCAACAATGTCGAGCGTATTAATGCGCTTCTTGATATTGATTCCGGTGCCCGCTATATAGGGGAATTTGCCTTGGGATGTAATCCCGCTGTCAGTTTTCCCATGGATAACACTCTCTTTGATGAAAAGATAATGGGATCATTCCATTTTACCCCGGGAAATGCGTATGATGACTGTGATAACGGCAATCGAAGTGCCGTTCACTGGGATCTGGTGGCAATTCAGACACCGGAATACGGCGGTGGAGAGATCTGGATAGACGACGTTCTCATCAGGAAGGATGGTCTGTTTGTGCACCAGGCTTTTAGAGACCTCAACCCCGACAGTCTCATGTGAACTGTCCTCGCATAAAAGTCATTCCTGACTCATAAGCGTGAATTCCGGTTCATCATCATCCTTCAGATCAGGATTAGTGAGAATCTCTATCCGCTGCTCTGCCTCTTTCAACTCTTTTTCCAGTTCTCGGGCAAGGACTACACCTTCCTCGAAGAGAGCCAGGGATTCCTCTAAAGTAATTTCCGAACTCTTTACCGTTGTCTGGATCGCCTCCAGCCTTGCGAGGTTCTGTTCAAAATCTTTCATTGCCATTACGTATATCCTCCACTTGGGCACCTGCTCTGCCGTCTGAAAAATCTATATACAGATGCTGTCCAATACGGGTCTGCCTTCCTGAACGAATAAGCTTTCCCGTAGATGCATCAGTGACTGCCGCATATCCCCGTTCAAGTATGTTTCGGGGTGAATGAGCTTGGAGCAGATTCTTCTGCATGTCCAACGAGTGTGAAATATTGATTACTTTCTCGCGGAGGCTTCGTTCCATGGAACTTCGAAAATCGTCCAGCTTCATTTTTACGGGTTCGATATATCTGAAAAACCTGTCCTGCAGCTGATTGGAAGAAAATGGCTGCAGCAGGGATCGGATTTGTGAAACCCGTCCAAGAGTGATACTCGTAATATAGTCTCTCTGAGAGCGGATTTTTTGAAGAAGGTCCATAGTTTGGGCTGTTACCAGTTCTGCGGCAGCCGATGGAGTTGGCGCCCGGCGGTCAGCTGCATAATCGCACAATGCCCAGTCAATCTCATGCCCTACAGCGGATATGACCGGTATCCTGGATTCGGCAACTGCCCGAACGACCTGTTCGTCGGAAAAAGGTAAAAGGTCCTCCAAGGAACCTCCGCCGCGGCCGATTATTATTACATCGCCGACACTGAATCTGTTTGCGAGTTCAAGGCCTCGCCTGAGCGCCTGTGCAGCATCCGCCCCCTGCACAGCGGCCGGAATTACTCGGACAACAGCACCCGAGTTTCTTCTGGCAAGCACCTGAAGAATATCTTTCAAAGCTGCACCCGTGGGTGATGAAATAACAACAATTTTTTTCGGAAATAACGGGAGAGACTTTTTCCTGTCTGCATCGAATAAACCTTCTGCTGAAAATTTTCTTTTTCTTTCCTCAAGCATTGCCAGAATCGTACCTTCTCCAGCAGCCTGTATCGATGTGCAGATGATCTGGTAGGTGCCTCGCTGCTCATATACCGAAATCGAACCTTTTACTATTACTTTCTGGCCGTCACGAGGTTTCACGCTGACCTGCATCTGGCGGTTTCTGAACATGACGGCAGAAATAGCAGATCGTTCATCCTTGAGGGTAAAATACCAGTGACCGGAACTTGCCGGCCGGAAATTGGAGATTTCACCTTCAATGGTTATATGCATCAGGGTTGACTCAAGAACCTCTTTCACTAATGAGGTTATCTGGGAAACAGTTAAAATTTGACTGTCAGTTTCAGAAAGAAAAAAATTATGGTCCCTGTTCACCTGTTCACCTGTATATCCGGTATTTAAAAAGGCTGCCTCGAAACTGGCAGCCTTTTTAAATACCGGGAGAAATATCAAAATGATTTATATTGATATTTCAACGATTTGGTCTCTGGATAATACAATCCGTTATCTGAGCCAATTTCAAAATGCTGCGCATTTTTGAAATTGGCTAACGTCGCTCTTGCTTTTTGCAAGAGCCGCATCTGTTAAGAATCTAGCCGGCAATAATTGCTTCGGTCGGACACACATCTGCGCAGGCACCGCAGTCAGTGCACAGATCAGCATCGATTACATAGATGTCTCCTTCAGAAATTGCATCTACGGGACATTCTGGAAGGCAGCTGCCGCATGCGATGCATGCATCAGTAATTTTGTAAGCCATGGAAGTCTCCTTATCATGAAATTATGTATACCTGACTATATACCTCATGGCAAGGACTAGTCAAGAAACAGCCTTTGTGAGAAACAGGAAATTAAGCAATAGAATATATCGGAAAATAGTGTATGTTTTTATAATAACATTATGTTATTATCTAGACATTAAGTTATTTTTGAATTATTATACCTTTTAAGGAGCTTGATTGTGAATATTGTTATTAACGGTTATGGAAGAATGGGAAAGCTTATCAGGCAAACCGCACTTTCCCGCGGACATCGGATTACTGCGATAATCGATCCCTTCGAAATGCTTCCAGAAGTAACAGGAAAGGAACTTACTGCTGCGAGTATCAAGGATTCCGATGTGGTTGTTGATTTTACGGTACCTCAAACGGCAGTAAAGAATATTTCAATTATTGCTGAAGCCGGAGTCTCGGCGGTAATAGGAACCACCGGGTGGTATAATCAGGAAGAAGAGGTGAGGACACTTGTTGAGCGAGCCGGAATCGGGCTTATCTGGTCCGGAAACTTCTCTCTAGGAGTAAATCTTCTTCTTCAGATTATCAGGAATACTGGACAGGTAATGAACAATTTTCCCGAATATGATGTGATGATTCATGAGTTTCACCATGCTGGAAAAGCCGACAGTCCATCCGGCACTGCAGAGATGCTCAGCTCAGTTCTGATAGACACTATTGACCGTAAAAATCGAAAAGTTACCGAGTCCCTTCAGCGACGGATAGAACCCGATGAACTGCATGTGTCTTCAACCCGAGGAGGAAGTATTCCTGGAACGCACACCATAATATTTGACAGCGGAGAAGACACCATTGAGATTACTCATCGAGCAAGAAACAGAATGGGATTTGCTCTTGGAGCCGTTAAAGCAGCAGAATGGATAGCAGGTAAAACCGGTTACTTTTCCATAGACGATATGATGCACAGCATTCTCAAGCAGAATTAATCAAAATTAAAAGGAGTATGAACATGAATAGAGAATATCGCGGAGTGTATACCGCTTTGATAACCCCCTTTACAAAGTACGGAAGTGTAGATGAACAGGCTCTGGAGAAAATTATTGAATACCAGATTTCCCAGGGAGTTGATGGATTGGTCCCTTGCGGCACAACCGGGGAAAGTCCAACCCTTTCACATGAAGAGCATGACCGGGTCATAGAGCTGACAGTAAAATTTGCTGCTGGTAAAGTGCCGGTTATAGCAGGAACTGGCAGCAATGCAACTTCAGAAGCGATCAGACTCTCCCGCCATGCACAGACTGCCGGAGTCGATGCGGTTCTGCTTGTCAGTCCATATTACAACAAGCCAACTCAGAAAGGACTGTACCTTCATTTCAAGGCAATTGCAGATGCGGTTACCATACCTTGCATTATCTATAATATCCAGGGAAGAACCGGCGTAAACATTGAAACTGATACCCTTGTGCGATTAATGCATGACTGTCCTAACATAACGGTTGTGAAGGAAGCCTCCGGCAATCTGGACCAGATGAAGGATGTTATCAGCCGTCGTAAGGATAATTTTTCTGTACTTTCCGGTGATGATAATATCTGCATGAGCCTGATTGCAGCTGGAGGAGATGGAGTTATATCGGTTGCCTCAAACCTCGTTCCGGGCATGATGGTAGAAATGGTTCATCTTGCTCTGGATGGAAAATTTGAAGAGGCACTAGCTATAGAGAACAGGTTGAAGCCATTTTTCTCAGCTTGCTTTGTCGAAACAAACCCGATTCCCATAAAAACAGCCATGGCTGCAAAAGGATGGTGTGAAGAAGTCTTTCGTCTGCCGCTCTGTTCGCTCTCCTCTGAGGAACACAGGAAAGTAGTAGAGGAATCATTTGTCGGGCTTGATTTTTAAGAGCTTGCCAATTCCGTAATCATTCATTATGTTACTCAGAGAGTCTTTCAGATAGAAAAAACCGTATAAATATGTAAGGAGTCTTAAGACAGAATGGCAACGATAAACAGTAATTACAGAAAGCTGTCAGCAGGATATTTGTTTCCCGAAATTGGCCGCAGAACCCGCGAATTCCAGAAGCATAATCCGGATGCCCGGCTGATGCGACTGGGAATCGGAAACACTACAGAGCCGCTTACCCCGACTATCATAGAGGGGCTGTACACGGGAGCGAAGAAACTTGCCGACGTGAAAACATACACCGGATATGGTGATGAACAGGGAAATACAGCCTTGCGTGAAGCTCTTGCAGCATTCTATGGTGCAAGGGGGGTGAGTGTATCGCCGGATGATATTTTTGTCAGTGATGGGGCTAAGCCTGATTCCAGCAACATTCAGTCAATTTTCGGCCCCTCAGATATTATTGCAGTTCAGGATCCGGCATATCCCGTTTATGTCGATTCCAATGTAATTGCCGGCAGAGCGGGTCAGTATGACCAGGAGCAGTCAAAGTATACCGGACTTGTGTATATGGACTGCAGTGAGGAGAACGGTTTTTTCCCCGACGTACCCGACCAGAAAGTTGATGTGCTCTATCTTTGCAGCCCGAACAATCCTACAGGAGCTGTTGCTGATAGACGTCAGCTGAAAAGTTTTGTAGATTATGCTCGTAGAAACAAGGCTGTGATAATTTTTGATGCTTCCTATTCCGAATATATCTCAGACCCTGATCTTCCCCGTTCAATCTACGAAATTGAAGGGGCTGACGAATGCTCCATCGAAATAAACAGTTTTTCCAAATTTGCAGGTTTTACCGGGGTGCGGCTCGGCTGGAGCATAGTTCCCGGTAAGTTGACCGTGGAAGATTCAAAACCCGGGGAGCTTCGGAACATGTGGTTCAGAAGGCAGACTACATTCTTCAACGGGGCCTCGAATATAGTTCAGGATGGAGGTCTTGCGGTGCTCTCTCCTGCAGGACTGGCTGAGTGTCAGGAAGTCATCAGCTATTATATGGAAAATGCCCGTATAATCAGAAGCGGCCTGCAGTCGATTGGACTCACGGTCTACGGCGGCGATAATGCACCCTATTTGTGGCTTAAAACACCCGGCAGCATGACTTCATGGGAATTTTTTGACAAACTTCTGCAGGAGACCTGGGTTATCGGCACCCCCGGATCAGGCTTCGGGCCAGGTGGAGAAGGGTATTTTCGCTTAAGTGCCTTCGGACACCGGGAAGATATAGAGGCAGCTGTCAGCCAGATCGTTACCCGGCTGCAGCTGTAATGCAGTGCAAAACTATTAATTACATTCAGGAGAAAAAGATATGAGCTCAGCCCCGCTTGCTCTGACGCGAAGTCAGCTGGAAAAGATATGTGAGACCTTTCCCACACCGTTTCACATATATGATGAAAAACGGATTCGCGAAAATGCCCGTGCGATGAAAGATGCATTCAGCTGGATTCCCGGCTTTAAAAATTATTTTGCCGTAAAAGCTTGCCCGAATCCTGTAATTCTGCAAATTCTGCGTGAAGAGGGATTTGGTGCTGACTGCAGTTCTTTGCCTGAACTCATTATGGCAGAAAAGGCAGGAATTACGGGCGAAAACATCATGTTTACCTCTAATGATACACCCGCCGAAGAATTTGTCGAGGCAGCCCGCCTGGGAGCTGTCCTGAACCTTGATGATATTACCCACATGGAAACCATGGAAAAATCTGTCGGTATACCTGAACTTGTCTGCTTCAGGTATAATCCTGGAGAAGCAAGAACCGGTAATGCAATCATCGGTCATCCTTCGGAAGCAAAATACGGAGTAACTTCTGAGCAGATTCTGGATGCCTACAGCCTTATGAAAGAGAAGGGTGTCAAGCGATTCGGGCTTCATACGATGGTCGCCTCGAATGAGCTCAATGGAGACTACTTCATTGAGACGGCACGTATGCTCTTTACTCTGGCAGCAGATATCAATAAGAAAACCGGTGTCAGGATAGAATTCATCAATATGGGAGGCGGAATCGGAATTCCTTATAAACCAGGGGATAAAGCCGTCAATCTTTCTCACATATCAGATGGAATGAAGGAACTGTATGAGCAGATCCTGATTCCTTCCGGACTGGATCCGATGCGCATAGTTTTTGAATGCGGGCGCATGGTTACCGGGCCCTATGGATATCTGGTGAGCAGAGTGCGGCATATAGCAGAGAAATACAAAACCTATGCCGGACTGGATGCATCCATGGCGAATCTGATGCGGCCTGCTCTTTATGGGGCATACCATCATATCAGTGTTCCAGGAAAGGAAAATTATCCTTCTGAAAAGATCTACGATGTAACAGGATCGCTCTGTGAGAATAATGATAAATTTGCCGTAGATCGCTTCCTCCCCGAACTTGACCCTGGTGATCTGGTGGTTATCCACGACACTGGTGCGCACGGGTATGCAATGGGCTTCAACTACAACGGCAAGCTGCGTTCAAGTGAACTGCTTCTGCAGGAAAACGGAAAGGTGCGATTAATTCGACGTGCTGAGAGGGTTGAAGATTATTTTGCAACGCTTTCCTTTGACGAAGAGACAGTAGATCTGTAATATTGCCGCAAGAAAGGTGAGGCTGCCGGGAAACCCGGCAGCCTCGGTGCAAAGCATATACAGATAAAAGCTAAAGGCGAAAAAGCATGTCCTCATAAGAGGGATACGGCCAGCATCCTTTATCTGTTATTTTTTCAAGTGAATCACCCTCTATACGCAGTTTGGCCATAGCGGGTACGACTTTATTGCGGTAGGCTGTTGCCTGGGCAATGACATCATGTTCCAGTCCAAGTGCTTTAACGATCTCTTCTTCGAGAATATCCGATTTCTTGAACAGTTTATTGATGTGAAGAGAGAGTTCCTTAGCCAGTTTTTCCTGGCCTGGAGTTTTAAAACCTAACTCCTTCTGGGATGAGATTGAATTCAGCACCTCCTGGAGATAACGGGTGGCGGCAGGTGCAATCAGTCGCTTAGCCATCTCCACCATCACACCAGCTTCAATATTAATTTGCTTACTGTAGGTTTCAAGATAGATTTCCAGGCGTGATTCGAGTTCTGCCCGGGTAAACACCTTCTGTTTTTCAAAGAGATTCACACAGGTGTCTGACACCATTTCCTGCAAAGCCTCAACAGTTGAGGTGAGATTCGGCAGACCCCTCCTGGCAGCTTCCTCAACCCATTCTTCAGAATAACCGTTTCCATTAAAAACAACCCTCCGGTGCCGACTGTAGTATTCTTTGACAATAAGTTTTATCTCAGCCAGCTTGTCTTCGACCTTTTCAAGTCTTTCTGCAAATTCATCCAGAATTTCAGCGATCGTGGTATTGATCATGACATTGGGACCGGCAAGGGATTGAGATGATCCAACCATTCTGAATTCAAACTTGTTTCCGGTAAAGGCAAAGGGTGAAGTCCGGTTGCGGTCGGTCATATCGCGCGGGAAGGTCGGCAGTGTGGTAACACCAACTTCAAGCACCTGCCCATCTCTCTTCTTGTATATTGTACCATCGGCCAGGGCATCGAGAATCTCAGAAAGCTGATCGCCGAGAAAGATAGAGATGATAGCAGGCGGTGCTTCGTTGGCGCCAAGACGGTGATCGTTGCCGGAGTTTGCTGCTGACAGGCGCAGATAGGGGGAAAAACGGTCTACGGCTGTCACAACAGCTGTTAGAAAAAGGAGGAACTGGGCATTGTCTTCCGGGCTGTCTCCGGGCTGCAGCAGGTTTTGTCCGTCATCTGTTGATATTGACCAGTTGTTGTGCTTACCGGATCCGTTTACCCCGGCAAAAGGTTTTTCATGGAGAAGAGCTACCATTCCGTGACGTTTTGCAACGGCTTTCAGTGTTTCCATAACCAGCTGATTGCTGTCTGTTGAAAGATTTGAGGTGGAAAAGATTGATGCAAGCTCAAACTGGTTTGGGGCAACTTCATTGTGCTGAGTTTTTGCGGAGATGCCAAGTCGCCAGAGTTCGTAGTTGAGTTCCTGCATGAAAATCCCAACCCGCTCTTTAATAGCACCGAAATAGTGATCGTCAAGCTCTTGTCCCTTAGCGCTCATTGTTCCAAATACTGTTCTTCCGGTAAGCAGCAAATCAGGCCGCTTCTGAAAAAGTGCTTCATCAACTAAAAAGTATTCCTGTTCCGGCCCGACAGTCGATGTAACCCTGGTTGTCGTAGTATTTCCCAGAGCGCGGAGGAGACGTACTGATGATTTGTTAACCGCTTCCATAGAACGGAGCAAGGGAACTTTTTTATCCAGAGCTTCACCGGTATAGGAGATAAAAGCCGTAGGTATTGTTAGAGTCTTTACACCTCCCTGATCTTTTATGAAAGCGGGAGAAGTGGTATCCCACGCGGTATATCCCCGAGCTTCGAATGTTGCCCGCAGACCACCGTTGGGAAAGGAAGAAGCATCCGGTTCTCCCTGAATCAGTTCTTTTCCAGAAAACTCCAATAGAACAGTTCCATCAGCATTGGGACTTATAAATGAGTCGTGCTTTTCAGCCGTAAGGCCTGTGAGCGGTTGAAACCAGTGAGTATAATGGGTTGCACCCTTATCTATGGCCCAATCTTTCATGGAATTTGCTACAATCTCTGCAATTTCTTTGGTGAGATTTGTTTTACCTGCTTGCACCAGTTTAAGCTCTGCGTAGGCATCAGCTGGAAGACGTTCTTTCATAACTGCATCACTGAAGCAGTTTTCTCCGTAAATTTCTGTAAGCGGTTTTTTTAAAAAATCAATATGCTTTGCCATGTGATTCTCCTGCAAAAAATATAAGTATACATAATCTTTGCAAATAGTATGCCATAATTGAATCCTGAATATCCAATAGTTTTCTAAGTAATTATACAGAAAGTATATACATGTTAATAGCAAATAAGATTACCGGGATGCCATCCCGAACTCAATTCGATAAATACTACATAAATGTAGGTAGATGGGTACCAACCTACATTTATGTAGCTAGCTAGCCAATGGCAGTTTTACCTGAATCACCATTTCTTATTCTGATTACCTCTTCTATAGGCATCACGAATATTTTTCCATCCCCGATTGTATCCGTCCTTGCTCCCGTGATAATACCTTCTATAGTTGGTTTTACAAATTCATCATTGACAGCAATCTCGATTCGAACTTTTTTCAGTAAGTTCACCTCAATCTCAACACCTCTGTATGTTTCCGTAAATCCCTTCTGCTGACCGCACCCAAGGGCATTGGTTACCGATATCTTGTAAATCTTTCGTTTATATAATTCCTGCTTAACAGAGTTAAGCTTTCCCGGCTGTATGTAAGCAACTATCAATTTCATATCTATCTCCTTGTCTGGCAGACTGGCTACATGGTGGTGAAAATCTGGAAACCGTTATATGATTCAGAACCGTGCTCGCTTATATCAAGCCCGGAGAGTTCCTCATCCTCAGAAACCCTGAGACCGGTTATCTTTTTTATTGTAAGAAACAACATAAGGGAAGCTATGGATGCCCAGGCGAATACTGCGGCAGCTCCAATAATCTGCACCAGCAGCTGGGAGAAGCCGCCTCCGTAAAATAGTCCTTTTATATCATCAGTATTAGCGAATAACCCGACAGCAATGGTACCCCATGCTCCGCAAACACCATGGACCGATATGGCACCAACAGGATCATCAATGTGAAGAATCTTGTCGAAAAACTCAACAGACAATACAACCAGCAACCCTGCTGCGGCTCCAATCATAAGTGCTCCGAAAGGGGTTACCACGGCTGTTGGTGCTGTTATACCAACTAATCCTGCAAGAGCTCCATTCATGGTCATTGAAATATCCGGTTTGCCGAATAAAATCCAGGAAAGACCCATGGCTCCTATTCCTCCGGCAGAAGCACCGAGAGTCGTTGTTACCGCAATTGATGCTATGGAAAGATCAGTACCGCTGAGAGTGGATCCGGCATTGAATCCGTACCAACCAAACCAGAGAATAAATACGCCGAGACTTGCCAGTGGCAGATTATGACCGGGAATCGCCTTTACAGAAGTTTTACCATCTACTTTAACATATTTTCCTATCCGGGGTCCAAGAACAAGAGCTCCGATCATAGCTGCCCATCCGCCGACAGAATGCACAACTGTGGAACCGGCAAAATCATGAAAACCCATTCCGGCCAGCCAGCCTCCGCCCCAGATCCAGTGGCCGGAAACTGGATAAATCAGCCCGGAAATAAATACTGTATAGAGTAAGTACGATGAAAACTTGGTTCTTTCTGCCATTGCTCCGGAAACAATAGTTGCAGCAGTTGCCGCAAATACTACCTGAAACATCCAGTCGCGAAACATAGCCGGACCAGCTCCCCTTATGAAAAACTGGCTTGATCCCACAAGGCCAGAAGCTGAGGCTCCGTACATTAATGCCCATCCTACAGCCCAGAAAACTACAGCTCCGGTACAGAAGTCCATCAAGTTCTTCATAATGATGTTGCTGGCGTTCTTTGCCCGTGTAAGACCGGTCTCCACCATAGCAAAACCCGCCTGCATAAAGAAAACTAATGAAGCAGCAATAATAAGCCAGATCATATCCATGGAATTCTGGTGAAGCGTCAATACCTCTTCTACAGATTCAGCAAAGAGCGCGCCCGGATTGATACATCCAATCGCAGACACCAGTAAGGCAAGCATAGCAGTTTTTTTCATATTCTTCTCCTGGATGAGTGTGTTGGGAAAGTCATAGCAGTAACTGTGCCAAAAAACATGAGGTGGTTCAAAAACATTCATTTTAATCACATGGGATCAGTTGCTTTTAAAGAATAATTCGGGTATCAGGATGGTCAACAGAAGAAAAGCTTCATATTTGTAGGATAAAAGTCCAAGGGCTACAATAATGTAACTTATGTGCTTCCAGATTTGTACTTTTCCGGATTGATATGGTACTTATCCACTCGCAGCCCCATTATTCGTTCTGAAATGCCCAAATTTCTTGCTGCTTTTGCACGATTTCCCCGGGCGGATTTAAGCGCATCAGCGATTATCTCGCGTTCAAAATCATCGAGCGCCTGCTGTAAAGTCTCTGAAAACTGAGTATTCGAAGATTCAGCCGACTGCAGACTGGGCGGCAAGTGATACCCATGAATAACACTGTCATTACTCAGCAGAACAGCTCGTTCTATACAGTTCTCCAATTCACGGACATTACCCGGCCAATGGTAGCTCATGAGAAGATCAATAGCCGCACTTGTTATTCTTTTTACACTTCTGTGGTTTCGTTTGTTGTATTTTTCGATAAAATGGTCACAAAGAAGCATTATATCACTTTTTCGCTGGCGCAGAGGAGGAATATGAATAGGGAATACATGCAGACGATAGTATAAGTCCTCACGGAATCTTCCCTTCGTAATCTCTTCTTCGAGATTACGATTTGTCGCGGTTATCAGCCGGACATTCACTTTTATTGTTTTATTGCCGCCGACCCGTTCGAATTCCTGCTCCTGAAGTACCCTCAGCAGCTTTACCTGCATCTGCGGCGATAATTCCCCGATCTCATCAAGAAAAAGTGTACCTTGATCGGCAAGTTCAAAACGTCCCTTACGGGCTGCTACCGCTCCGGTAAAAGCTCCCTTCTCATGCCCGAAAAGTTCACTTTCGATTATGCTTTCAGGGAGAGCGGCACAGTTTACCTTGATAAAAGGCTTGTCAGCTCTGAAGCTGTTATAGTGGATTTCATAGGCAACGAGCTCTTTACCTGTACCGCTTTCCCCACGAATCATAACGGTAGCTTCACTTTTACACACTTGCCCTATCAGATCAAATGTCTCCTGAATCGCCTGTGCTTTTCCAATGATGTTTGCAGGTTGAAATCTCTCTTTGAGCTCCTGGAGAAGACGGTCATTTTCCGCCTGGAGCCGTTCCTTTTCTTCACGTATTTCCTGCCGCAGCTTTACAGCTCTGGCAATCATTGATGAAATAATAGAAAGCAGTTTGATGTAAACAGAAAGATCGAAGGAATCATGATTTCGGCAAGTAACATTAAGAGTTCCAATGGTGTTGTTGCCGATTTTAATGGGAACTGACAGAAAAGCCGTGCGGACATCTGTTTTCTGCTCATTCAGTTCAGCCCCGGTTCTATTTATAAGAGTCTGACTATGGGCTATATCGGGGATAATTATAGGTTTTCCGGTTTTTACCACCTGGCCCGTTATACCTTCCCCTAATTGATAGCGACCCCTCTTTTGCTGTTTTTCTGTAAGTCCATAGGATGATTCAATAAGAATTTCATCAGTTTCCCGATTCAGGAGCGTTATTGCCCCGCGAATCATGGGACTGTGTTCGGCAAGTGCCGTCAGAATAGGGGCAATTATCTGTTTAAGGTCCTCGGAATCGTCAAGGATTTTGCTGATTGTAAGGAGAAGCGGCAGTTCCTCTACATCTTTCATACACCAAAGCTACAATAATGTAGGATAATTTTCAAGCAGTAAAAAATATAATTCCATCAGTCCCTGCCGGCACCAAGCCTTGCTCTGATGCCGGCAAAGTAGTCAGCTGCTGCAGATGAATCGGCTACCGTATCTTCCTTGACCTTCCCGATAACATCTTTCGGCAGTTCTTCAAGAAATCTTGAAGGCTGTGAATCAGTCTGTTCCCGCATTACCTTTCTTGTCCGGGCGCTGGTCATGAAAAGATTCTCTCTGGCCCTTGTTATAGCTACATAAAACAGACGTCGCTCCTCCTCGATGCTTTCGGGGTTTTCTTCAATCGCCCGTTTGTGCGGAATGATATGATCTTCCACACCTGCAAGAAAGACTGTTTGAAACTCCAACCCTTTGGAAGCATGGATTGTCATCAGATTTACCTTCCCGCGCTCCTGGTCAGGTTCACTTTTCCCCTTTAGAGAAATTGAATTCAAAAAATCATACAGTCCTTTCTTCATTGAATCAGGATTGTTTTCCCAGTTGTTAATGATGTTGATGAAGATATCAATATTCTTCATTTTCCATTGTGCCAGATTTTCATTACCCGGGTGTTCAGCAATAATATGGTTTTTATAGGAAATAGAGGAAAGCATATCTGACACTATTGGACCAAATTTTTTGCTTGAAAATACTAATCGTTTATAATTTTCAATATGCTCAACTAGTTCAGACGCTTTTATCCGAATTGATTCTCGTATACTTACATCAGCGGCATGACTTACGGCAGTCAAGGCAGAAAACAGAGAATAGCCATGCTTCTCAGAAAGACCCCTCAAATATTCTAATGTGGATTTGCCTATTCCTCGTTTGGGTGTATTGATAATCCTCAGCAGACTCATATCATCATCAGGATTTGCGAGAATGCGCAGATAGGAAATCACATCCTTTATCTCTTTACGTTGGAAAAAACTTTGCCCCCCTGAAACCTTGTAGGGGATAGATGCAGCAAGGAAAGCCCTTTCTATACCGGTAATAAGGTTGTTTGTGCGGACCAGTACACCAAAGTTATCATATCTCAAATGATTGCGAATAAGCAGTTCACGAATTTTATCGCCTATGAAATCAGCCTCTTCCTGCTCATCTTCAGGGTGAAAAAGAGCTATAATTCCACTGTTTCCTGTTCCGGTCCAGAGATTCTTATCCTTCCTGTTGGTGTTGTTGCGGATCAGGCTGTTGGCAATTTTGATAATAGAACCGGTAGAGCGATAGTTCTGTTCCAGCTTGATTTCGCGACACTCAGGAAAATCCTCTTCAAACTTGATAATATTCCGATAGTCAGCACCTCGCCAGGAATAGATAGACTGATCATCATCTCCGACTACACAAATATTACGGTGCTTTTCTGCCAGTTGCTTCACCACTGAATACTGCTGCAGGGAGGTGTCCTGAAACTCATCAACCAGAATATATTGGAACTTCTTGCGATAGTATTCGAGGACCTCCGGATTCCTGGAAAAAAGAGCGAGAGGCTGCATGATCAGATCATCAAAGTCAACAGCATTATAGAGCTTAAGATGAGCATTATATTCTTCAAAAATCGGCCTTATCGATAGGTTGTCACCAGAGAATTGAGCACGACCAGTTTTAACTGCTGATATAGTACCGGCAAGTTCGTAGAGATCAGTTTCTTTTGTATCTATTCTGAGCTCAGTGAGAACCGCCTTGAGCATGCTCATCTGGTCTTGTTGATCATATACAGTAAAATGCTGGGCATATCCGAGTAAAGATCCATGCTTTTTGAGTACCGATAGTCCAAATGCATGAAAGGTTGACGCTGTAAGCTTTTTCAGGGGTCTTCCAGTAACAAGCTGAATTCTTTCAGCCATCTCCTCAGCTGCTTTATTAGTAAATGTCAGAGCAAGAATCTCGGATTGAGGAATTCCCTGCTCAAGCATATACGCTATCCGATAGGTAATCATACGGGTTTTCCCGGAACCCGCTCCCGCAATAATGAGAAGCGGTCCATAAATCGCCGCCGCGGCATCCGCCTGTTCTGGATTCAATTCTTCAGTAAGCTGCAGTGCCATAGTAGTCAGTTCCTAAATGTATGTATGTTTGTATGGGTATTAATGGACAGTTTTAATAAAGAGGGACCAGGATCCCTTGCCTGCCAGAAGCACCAGCGAAATAATCAAACCTGATATGATAACCCCGCCGACAGCTGCCAGAATTGTTTTTTTTCTATTGAGACCGAGAATCCAGGCTCCCAGGGTTCCAGTATAGGCTCCTGTTATAGGAAGAGGCACAGCTACGAAAAACATGACTCCCAAATACCCGAAGCGCGCGATTTTCGGTTCCATTTTTCTTCTTGCCCGCGAAACTGTCCGGTCAAAAATATTCCTGTAAATCCCCCAGCGATAAAAAAGCAGGTGAAATGTATCTAGAAAGAAAAAAACAAGTGGAGCAACCAGTGCATTAGCTCCCACCGCGATAGCATATGCAGTCAAAAGGGGAATTCCATTAAAATATGCATACGGAATGGCCCCTCGCAGCTCCGAGATGGGAAGAAGTGAGAAAAATATCGTCGTCAATATGTAAGATGCTTTCATCTACGTCTCCCTTGTTCTATGGTTATCGCATCAACCGGGCATATTTCGTGACAGCAATAACACCTGATGCATTTATTATAGTCAGCAGAAGCAACTTCATGCTCGATTCCTTGTATTATAATCGCATCAGCAGGACAGATTTCCGCACATTGACCGCAGCCGATGCATTTTTCTTTATCAAAGATCGGTTTAGCCGCAGGTATCGGCTTGGCTAACCGGTTCTTTATAAAACCCA
This sequence comes from Spirochaetia bacterium, assembly GCA_021736525.1. Taxonomy (GTDB): domain Bacteria; phylum Spirochaetota; class Spirochaetia; order JABMQR01; family JABMQR01; genus M55B182. The sequence goes on along the minus strand of JAIPFR010000008.1, from coordinate 1,922 downwards.
ATGCTGTTCTTGCCAGACCGCGCCGGGCTTCCTGGGAAATTCTCAAAAAGGAATCATCCCTGAATTCCTCAGGAGTTCCCAGAACAAAGGATATCTGATCCAGGCCGTCAGCTGTCAGCAGTTTTCTCTTGATTGCCTGCTGTATTACTGGTATCGAAGCATAGTTATACCCCATAATATGTGCAGCTGCAAGGTCTAAAGCAATCCCGTCAGCTGAAGCAAGAATTAAGCCCATATACTTAGGGGTTCCGCTGTTCGGGCCCGGTCCTTCCATAGCTATGACCCCGTCCATGAGAGAAAAAACCGGCGCGGTAATTTCATAAAGATCAAGCAGCATGTCGGCAAAACTGTTTCGGTCTGGATGACGAAGATGGAAGGGACTTTTCCCTAGACCAGGAATTAAACCGAACAGGTTCTTCACAGCTCCGGTCATGTACATTAGCTGATGTGTTTTCATCTTGGGAAGCGAAATTATGACATCGCAATCACGCACTGCGCTGGTTACCGCAAAGCTTCTTTTGACAGATGAAGATCCAGATGCAGATACAGAAGGATATGATATTTTTATTGTTTTTTTCGAGAAATCTATCCATTCCGCCCCGGACTCCTCACAGACAGTACGCAGCCCGGATTTTTTACCAGTAAATGAGGAGAGATGCAAAGCAGGGGAGTCTCCGACATACGGTAATCCGCCCAACTGCCTGACAAAAGCAATTAACGCACGCAGAATTTCCGGATGAGTAGTAACAGCCTGTTCAGGGGAAACATCTGAGAGTATGTTGGGTTTAAGCAAGACTTTCTTACCCCTGACATTTGGAAATCCAGCCTCAAAACAGGCTGATTTAACCGCTTCATTTACTTGCCGGGGATCGTACGATTCACATTTCTGCAAGGCTACAAATTTTCTCGCCACGCGAAGCTCCTCCTGCAGGTTTACCCTTTCGGTCAGGTTGAGATAAGCCTACTGGAAAAATGCAATCTTGTCATGTAATCTGGCAATAATATGGAATTGTATTGACATGATACTGAAAGCTGACATAGAGTTTATCAATAGAAGAAAAAAGGGATGTGGAATTGATGGATGATAAGAGACTTGATCAAGTTGCTGCTGTTGTGTTTGACCTGGACGGGACTTTGCTGAATACCATTCCAGATATAGCACGTGCTTTTAATACGGTATTCAGAAAAAACGGACTGCCAGAGCATCCTGCGCAGAAATATAAGCATTTTGTGGGTAGGGGACTTATGAATGCCCTGAAAAAAGCAGTACCGGCAAATACTGACTTATCGGCAGCTGAATTGGAACAATTACTTCGGGAAATTCTCGTTGAGTACCAGAAGCATCCGCATCTTGAAACGAAACCTTATCCTGGAATTCCTGAATTGCTTAAGGAGCTGAATGCCGCAGGTATTCCCCTGGCGGTACTTTCTAACAAAGATCACGTCCTGACCGTTCCGATTACGAAAGAATGCCTTCCGGATATAGATTTTGCTGTTGTGCAGGGTAAATCTGATGACTATCCCTTAAAACCCAATCCCGGGTCGGTGCTTGCCCTCATGGAAATTCTCAGTAGTTCCCCAGATAAGACCATGATGATTGGCGATTCTATCGTAGATTTTCAGACTGCCCAGAATTCAGGTATGCAGCCGGTTCTGGTAGAGTGGGGATTTACCGGACGAGAGGAACTGGTTTCTGAAGGCTGTCTTCCCATAGCTTCAAACGCAGATGAGCTGAGAAATATCATTTTCAGCAGACTCTGAACATAATGAACAGTTTATATTGAGAGGAAATTTCAAAATGAAATCATTTTGAAATTTCAACGATTTGGTCAGAAGTTTGCGTTTTAAATAAATAATTATATAATAATTATTTATTTAAATACATAGGCAAACTTCAAAAGCCAATTTCCAAAAATGCGAAG
>JAIPFR010000084.1 GCA_021736525.1 Spirochaetia bacterium | reverse complement strand
CCCTCGCGCCGTTTGAGAGTAATTTGGGAATAACATTCAGAGCCGTATCCCGATCCGCTCCTTGAGCAGGCGGATGTTATCCCGGCTGACATGCACCTTTCCCGATTTTCCGAAGTTGAGCACCAGCCGGCTATTGCCCCAGGGAATAACCTCCTCGATCCTCTTAATATTTACCAGCGAATTGCGGTGAACACGAAGAAATAAGTGAGGAGAAAGCCTGCTCTCCAGGTTATTGAGCGGCGTATCCACCATATAGCGAGCTCCGGCATGGTAGAGATAGAGCAGCCCGTCATCGATCCTGAAGAAATCAATTTCCCCAGTGTCAAAAATCTTGAAGGTATGTCGGTCTCTCACCGTGATCTGTTCGAGAAACATTGTATCGGATGCAGGCAACTGTCTGTAGGCTTCAATAAGTCTGCTGATTTTCTCTTCCCAGCCGGCCCACTGATTCCGGCTCTGCAGGGAACTGAGCACCTTGGCAACGGCAGCATCAAAACGCTCTTTTGTATAGGGCTTCAGGAGATAGTCCACCGCATTGACATTGAAAGCCTGAATAGCGTACTCATCGTAGGCGCTTATGAAAACCACTGCCGGAATATATGAGCACCTGCCAAGCATACCGAACCCATCAAGCTTGGGCATCTGAATATCGAGAAACACCAGCTGAGGCTTCTCTTTCTCAATCAGCTCGATCCCATCCTGACCGTTTTCCGCCTCCCCGGCAATTATAATATCTTCCCGGCCCTTCAGGACAAACCGGACCCGTTCCCTCGCCGGTGCCTCATCATCAATAATTACTGCTTGTATCGGGTTCATTGCAGATTACTCCTCCCCACGAATGGTCATTGAAACCGACAAACCCTGCGGTTCATTCTGCGAGAAAACCAGACCCTGATCGTATATTGTCTGCAGACGCTGATTCACGTTTCTGATCCCGGTCCCCTTCTGCGAAAGCAGCAGGGAGGAATCAACTACCTGCGTACCAAAGTCCTGTATGGTAATCAACCGCTCACTGCCCTTACGCTCAACCCGAATAATAATGGTTATCAAGCCGTTCCGATCTGCCCCGTACTTCACGGCATTCTCTACGATGGGCTGAAGAAGCATGGGCGGAATAGAAACGTGCGTATCGGCAGCATCTGCGATAATCTGAGACTGCAGCTTCTCCCCGAACCGTATTTTCTCAATATTCAAGTACTGCCGGATCATCATCAGCTCCTCGGAGATCGGGACCCGGTTTCTCCGTGTAGAAGATAGAGAATAGCGGAACAGATCCGCCAATTCCTCGATCATTTTAACCGCCCCTTCCCTGCCGCTCTCAATAAGATGGGCAATGCTGTTAAGCGTGTTGAAAAGAAAATGAGGATTGATCTGTGCCCGCAGAGCCCGCAGCTCCGCCTCAACCGCATGGGCCCTGAGGCTCTCCCGCTCCCGCTCCATCCTCACCCTGAGTGATTCATTGGTGATAAAATACATCTGCTGATTCTTTTTCCCGGGGCCTCCGGGAACTACGCTGGATAGTATTTTCACCGGGGACACCTTACCTTCCAGATCGACAATCTCGCTGTAGACAACCTTATGCCCGCCCTCTTTATGCATTTCCGCGTGCGTGAGATCAGCTTTCTTCAAAAAGCTCTGCAGCCGGTAGGCTTTCAAGGTTTTCCAGTCGATGCCCTCCAGCCCCGTCAGCTGAAGAAAGTTGCTGTTTGCCTCGATTATCCTTCCGCTTTCATCAGCAGCAACTATTCCCTCATCCACCGCCTCAAAGATGTTCCGCAAAGTCGATATCTTATCCCGTATCACCTCAGACATCACGTTGAAGTTTTTTGCCAGGATATCCTTATCCGATTTCACCCGGATGGCAGCTCCGTAGTTACCGTCCCTGATCCATTGGGATGTTTGGGCCAGTTCGGAAAGATACCGGTTAATGTCTTTCAGGGCATCTCCTACCACCCCCTGCTTAGGAAGCGCAAGAATGGGCGAATCTATCTCCCCCTCGGCCAGGCGTCCGGCCAGTTCGGCAAGGTAGGTATAGTGATCCATCAAACTGATAACCGACTGCTCCAGAAGTTTCAGCTCATCGTCATGAGAAATACGTTCCATCTTCAAGGTTCTTCCAATAAAGGACGAAAGTCTCATGCTGAGCGTGATAATCGGGCGAGAAAGCGATTTAGAAAAGCGTATGGCAAAAACCATATAGACAAGCAGGAACAGGAGGAAGAACAGGGTAGTGACGACAACCTGAAACTGTTCAATTTTCCGTATCATCTGTTCGGTCTCATCGATAATTACAGAAAAGAGGTGGTTGAGCGTTTCGCTGTAGATGGGAAAAAATTCTATCTGGTCAAGCACAAGGCGAATAATGTAGGCATCTTTCCTGGCTTCCAGCTCGCCGCTGTAGTACTGCTCTGACCAGAGATGATTCAGCCTCTGCAGCCCCGGCTGCTTTTCCAAGGGCTTCACCGCCTGTCGGAACTCTTCGGTCTCAACGGTACCGCTGATAAGCAGGACACTTTCGCGGGCGAACAGCCAGGTCTGGTACAGATCAGATTTTCTCATCTGCAAGTGCTCACTGCTTCCCAGAAGGCTTACCAGGAGATGCCTCTGGCCGCTGCTGCTCATTTCGAGAAGCCTTTGGTCCAGATTCTGGTACTTCCCCTTGAAGTTCTCATAGGTCCCACCGTCCGCCCAGTTCAGCTGCATTTCATTAAGCGAGATGAGCATATCGTTCCATACATCCTTGGAAGCATATAAATCCTCCATATCATGGTCTATGCTGCGCTGAATATTCCGGAAAGTGAGGAGAATTCCCCCGTAAATTATTACCAGAACTACCAATAACACATATGAGAGAAAGAGTCGATTCCGAATATTCATGTCTGCTATACTATCCCTTAACCGCTCCCGAGGTTAATCCCTTAATCATGTATTTCTGGACAAATACCGTCATGATCAGCGGCGGCACTGTTATAACCGTGGCAGCTGCCGCAAGCCCTCCCCAGTTTATCTCCTCGTATGAGATAAACTGAAACACTGCCACGGGGACGGTCATAGTTCGATTTCCAGAAAGGATGAGGGAAAAAAGAAACTGATTCCACGAGAAGATAAAACTCAGTACCGATGCCGTAAATATTCCGTTCCGGACAACCGGGATAAGAATTTTCACGAAAGCCTGCAGCGGGGAACATCCGTCGATCAGGGCAGCCTCTTCCAGCGAGGCAGGGACTCCTTCAAAAAAATTGACCATAATCCAGATCACAAAGGGAAGGGTAATGATCAGGTGGGTAGTGATCAGGGAAATGTAGGTATCAACCAGCCCCAGGGCACGGAAAATTATGAACCAGGGAATAAGGTAGGAGATAAAGGGAACCATGCGGGCAACCAGCAGCACCAGACCGATTTTCCGCATCCGGTATTTTGCAATTCCGTAGGAAGCCGGCAGCCCCAGCAGCAGGGCGATGCCGACGGAAAAAAGGGCGACAATCGCGCTGTTGCCGAGGTACTTGAAGAAATGTCCCTGATCGAAGACGCTTTTAAAATTCTGCATGGTCGGGGTAAAAAAGATTTTCGGAGGAATCGCAAGGTTATCAGCCTGGGTTTTTAATCCGGTCATGAACATCCAGAGGAAAACAAACAGGGGAATAATGCACAGCAGGAAAACAGCACCGTAAAAGGCAGCTTTTTGCACTTTTTTCATGACAGGTCCCCACTTTTTCTGGTTATAGCCAGCAGTACATTCACTGCCAGGACGATGGTAAAGAGGATTATTGCCAGCGAGGAAGCGGCTCCCATCCGGAAATAGGAAAATCCTGTCTGAAAGATATAGAGATTCAGATTCTCTGATGCTATATCCGGGCCTCCCTGGGTCATCACATAGATCATGTCAAAGGTTTTAATGGCATCAATTGAGCGGATCATCGCGGCTGCGACAATAGCCGGCTGGATCATCGGCAGCGTGATATACCGTATTACCTGAAAAATATGCGCTCCGTCTACCTTTGCACTCTCAAATGGATCAGTCGGAAGCGATTCCAGGTTTGCCAGCACTATCAGCAGTATAAGGGGGGTCCACTGCCAGGCATCGGCAAAAATAAGGGAGGGGATAACCATTTTGGGAGAGGCCAGCCAGAGCTGCGGCTCGAAGCCAAGCGCCTGTATGGCGATATTGATAATCCCCAGATCGTAATTATACATCATTCCCCAGATCAGGGAGACGGCAACGGGGGTGGAGGCGATGGGAAAGAGAAACAGGAGTTTTACCAGGTTCTTTCCTCTGAATTCACGATTAAGAAAAAGAGCAAGAGATGTACCAAGTAAGGTTTCCAGAACAAGCGCCCCGATGCTGAAAAGGAAGGTAACCCGCATGGAGTTCCAGAAACGGGGGTCCTTCATTATCTTTACGTAGTTATTCAGCCCAACCCATCTCGGGGATGCTCCACCGGCAACAAACCAGGAATGCAAACCCATATATATGTTGTAGGTTAGAGGAAATACCACAATAATCCCGATCACGGTGAGTGCGGGAAGGGTAAACCAGTATTTTTCGTTCCTTCTCATCTTTTCTGTGCATTCCTCTGTCTTTGGATTGTTCAGACGGAAAATCCGCCGCTTTCAAATAGTTGTGGCGGAAAATCCGCCGTCCACTGGTATCACGGCTCCGGTAACAAATCGGGAAGCCTCAGAAAGGAGCCATACCAAGGTTCCGAAGATCTCTTCCGGTTCCCCGAATCGCTGAAACGGTGTGTGACGGATAATCTCCCGTCCCCTCTCATTCAGTTCACCCGTTACTGGATCAAACTGAAGGAAACGGGACTGTTCAGTTATGATAAAACCGGGTGCGATGGTGTTCACCCGTATCCCCGTCCGTGAGAGATGAACCGCCATCCACTTGGTCAGATTGATGACTGCCGCTTTGGCAGCCGAGTAGGCAGGCACCCGGGTAAGCGGAACGATCCCGCTCATGGATGAGATGTTGACAATCACCCCCCTCCCCTCACCGGCCATAAGCTTTCCGAAGATTTTCGAAGGCAGCAGGGTTCCGTTGAAGTTCAGGTCCATGACC
>JAIPFR010000083.1 GCA_021736525.1 Spirochaetia bacterium | reverse complement strand
CTTGATAGCCATTTTTCGTATCATTTCCCTGATCTGCCCGTTTTCCAACTTGCTCTTTATGTGAAAGCCTTTCACATACTGTTTAAGGCTCGCCATAGTGAGATTGGCGTTAACTGCGAGATTCAGGAAGAGTCCTTCCCTTTGACGTTCCTCGGGAATGAGAACCAGACCGCTCTCTATCCGTTCCTTTGTGTTCTTTTTGTCCAGGCATTTGTCTTCTAGCCAGATTTCTCCTTCAGCCTTATCGTAGATGCCCATAAGGCTCTCAAGAAGTTCGGTTCTTCCTGCTCCCATCAGCCCGTATATACCCAGGATTTCGCCTTCCTTAACGCTGAAGGAAACATGGTCAAGAGTGTAGCCTCCGCCGAATCTGCGCAGGACCATATCCTTCACCCTGAGGAGCTCCTTGCCCGTTACATGAGCCTGACCGCTGAAGAACTGTTTCGGATCCCTTCCTACCATGTTGCTGATGATATCGGACATATCAATCTCTTTGATGAAACCGCTGTGTATGAGGTGGGAATCTCTGAGTATTGTGATATAGTCGCCGATTTCCTTTACCTCTTCAAGCCGGTGAGAAATATAGACGATCGCGACTCCCTGCTCCTTGAGTTCTTTTATTACCCGGAAAAGCACTTTGACTTCCGGCATGCTTAATGAGGAAGTAGGTTCATCCATGATAAGGATCATAGGATCGTCGATCATAGTTTTCGCTATTTCAACGATCTGCTGCTGTCCGAGACGCAGATCGCGTACTAGGGTGTCAGGATTGATATCCTGCCCCAGTTTTTTCAGGATTGTCTTTGCCCTCTTTTTCTGCGCTTCATGATCGATATACAGGGAGCTGTATTTTTGGATCTCCTTGTTCATGAAAATATTTTCCGAAACGCTCAGATCGGCAAAGAGGTTCAGCTCCTGATGGACAATTCCGATTCTCTTCCGGACAGCTTCCCGGGTAGAGGAAAAAGAGATTTCTTCTGTCTCCCCGGCTTCATTGTACATGATAAGCTTCCCGTCTGATGGCTGTTCGATTCCGGCTATGATTTTCATGAGGGTCGATTTGCCGGCTCCGTTCTCCCCGACGAGTACGTTGATTTTTCCTCCGTAAATCCTGAAATCAACATCCTGGAGGGCTGTGGTGCCAGGAAAGACTTTAAAAATGTTCTTTGCCTCCATAAGGAGACGCGGCGTGTTATCTTGCATTGTTTCGCTAGTCCCCCTGTGACTCGAATACGTCTATCTTGACCGGGGTGACTACAATATCGTCTATCCCCTGGTCCTCCTCGATTTTAAACGCACCGTAGAAATCTATGGTCTTTCCCTCGATAGTCTCCAGGTCAAGCGTGTCTACGACTTCTCTTCTCATTCTTGCATTCAGCTCATCAGACAGGCTGGCAAACTGGAGCTGATTTCCCACATCGGTGAAACTGATAAAATCGGATGAATCCCTAATTGCTGTCTTTCTGATAACCGGACCCACCTGGAGCACAACATCAGTAATCCCGTCCGTGGGTAGGAGATCCACCAAGAACAGTCCGTTTCTTGAACTGTCGTCGTACTCAAGCACGACTCCTGTTCCCTTAACCTTGAAGGAGGGAATATGCTTACCAGTCTTTTCTTCCAGACCGTAGGTCACTATCGCTTCCTCACTGTCTGCCTGCAGGGATGCATAGACCTCCTCGTAGGGAAAAGACTGGCAAAGAAAGGCCGGAATAAGCTGCTCTTCCCAGATGGAATTCACATACGCCACAGGATCAAATTCTTTCCCGCTTTTCGTCCAGGTTGAGTACTCATCAGTAGTTTTTCCAGCATCCGTCTTATTGATTTTTCTTATGGTACAGGAGCCGGTGAGAAGGATGAAGACCACGAATACCATAACCAGGAAGGCCGGCAGCATCTTACGCATAGTATGTCCCATTGATTTTTCTCCGGAATAAGGTAGTCACCAGGGTGTATTTGTGTTTGTATGCATACACCCCTTTTAGACGAAAGGGAGCCTTCTTCGTGTGAAACGGACTCCCCTTTGCTGTGTGACTTCTGGTATCTCAGCTTACTTTATCTTTGTAAAGCCTCTCCACTGATCAGCATTTTCAGGAGTAATGAGGAAGCAGTTGTTCAGTATTTTTTCCTCAGCCATCCCAGTTGAACCAGTTTTTATGTACTTGTCAGCAAGTTCCACGGCCATCTGCGCGTTCAGCGCATTCGGCTGCATTACGGTACCGTCGATCTTACCTTGCATAATAGAATCAAGTACGTTGTCGTTACCGTCAAAGCCCATGACGATTATGCCGCTCTTGCCGGCTGCATCGATAGCTGCTTGAGCGCCGAGAGCCATGGTGTCGTTTCCGCAGATGATTCCCTTCACGTCCGGGTTAGCCTGAAGTACAGATTCGATCACCGAATAAGCTTCAGTCTGGCTCCAGTTTGCAGTCTGCTGAGCTGCCATAACCATGTCGGGATACTGGTCGATGATGCTGTGGAAACCCTTGGAGCGGACGCCGGCGTTGGTGTCGGATTCTTTGCCAACCAGTTCCACGTATTTTCCCTTTTCACCCATAAGTTCCACGAAGTACTCGGCGCCAAGAGTAGCGCCCTGGAAGTTGTCGGAAATCAGCTGAGCTTTAGCAATACCGGTCACGTTGATTTCACGGTCCATGCAGAACACCGGGATTCCGGCGTTTGTAGCCCGTCGCAGGTTGTTCGGTGACGCATCGGCATTCGCAATATCAATGATGACAGCAGCAGCGTTGCGGGAAATCGCGGTGTCTATAAGGTCACTTTCCTGCATGGGATCATCCCCATGAACCGCCAGAAGCGTCTCGTATCCCAGCTCTTCAGCCCGCACCTTCGCCGCATCTGCTTCAGCGGTGAAGAAGGTGTTGTCCTTGTCGGGAGTGATAATAACCATCAAATTCGATGATTCCTGTCCGGCAGCTTCCTGCTCACCGGCTGCAGCAAGAAAAGCGGCTGGAAGCAGCATTGACACGAGTACCATTACGAGGATTCTTTTTAACATAACCCCTCCTTTTGAAATTGTTCTCCTACCGTAAAACAACGTTATTACGGTTTTTTTAGTGATGCTCCAGAGCACGAGAACATTTTTCTATGCTCTGAAAGCGATTTCATTAATGTTAAGATCTTATCATGTATTTTGAACTTGTCAAGAATAAAATTGCCATATATGCTTTATTATAACCGAATCAAACAGTTTTATGGTTATATAGTAACAAAAACACCATGCAGCTTAAGAAATTATGGGAAGACTGCCTCTCGATAGTTATGGTTTCGAACGCCAGCAGAAACCCCGGGTCAAACAAAGTACCCCGGGTCAAACAAAGTACCTGCTCCAAAAGCATACGCGCAACCCTGAAAGCATTACCAAAACGTCGCTCTTGCTTTTTGCAAGAGCCGCAAGGGATTATTCATTTTTACAGCAAATAATCTTTTAGGCTGATGGAACGAGCAGGCAGGTTCCGTACGGGTTATTCTTAATGGGACATACGTATCGGCACGGCCGTTTTTCGTGGTCTCATCGGATTTGGTCCCTCCAAAAACGGCTGCAAGCACCATAGATGTCCCTGTGCAACCCTCCACAGTTTCCGGTGGTACCTTCGCCGCTGTCTCCAGCCAGACCGCTCGTTTTTTAAACTCATCATCATGTTTTCATCCTGGTCTGGCCATCTTTTTCTTCTCTGGAACGATCACCTTGCCAAACTATATGATATTTTACCATACAGATGTGTAGCCTTGCCGAACAGGAAGTACAGAAAGGGTAAGTACAGAAAGGGTCACTTGCTGTTAAGGAGGTTCTCTACAGCTCGCTTCCATCCTTCGCAGGTAATTTTACGCCAGCGAGCTCCTCTCTCCGAGGTGAACGTTCCGTTTGTCTCACGCAAAGCTTCCAGCTCTTCAAGATTCTGCCATACCGACAGGGCAAGCCCGCCCATGTACATCGCTCCGACCGCAGAGAGCTCTTCGGTTCCACTCCGGGTAACTGCAGTATTGGCAATATCAGCCTGAAACTGCATGAGAAACGCATCTTTCGTAGGTCCCCCGTCCACCCGGAGCTCTTCCAGTACAATGCCTGCCTCTTCTTCCATAGCTTTAATCACATCGAGAATCTGGTAGGCTGTCGACTCCTCCGCTGCTCGCGCAATATGGGCTTTTTTTGTACCTCTGTTGAGGTTTGAAATAACTCCCCTCACCTTGCTGTTCCAGTAGGGCGCGCTTAATCCTACCAAGGCGGGGACCAGATAGACTCCGTCGTTCGATTCGACAGAAGCAGCCAGGATAGAAGCCTCTTGTTCAGAAGAGAAGAGTTCAATATCATCAATAAGCCATTTCAGGGTTGCACCGGTGCTGTTGATATTTCCTTCGAGAACATAGGTTACCTTGCCGTCTACCGCATATCCGATAGAGGTCACGACTTTGTGTGAATTAAGCCTGAGCTCATCACCGATATTCATCATGACCGATGAACCGGTTCCATAGGTAGCTTTAGCCATCCCTTTTTTTGTGCAGCACTGTCCGAACAGAGCCGCATGGGAATCCCCAAGAATTCCTGCTATGGGAATTTCCGCACCAAAGAGCCCCGCTTCGACAGCGCCTGCAGCCGCATTGGAGTCAATAACCTCAGGCATCATCGATAGATGGAGGTGAAACAGGGCGAGCAGCTCCTCGTCCCATTGGAGCGTGCGGATATTGAACAGCTGTGTCCTGCTCGCGTTGGAATAGTCGGTGACATGAACCGCTCCTCCGGTCAGTTTCCATACAAGATAGCTGTCTACTGTTCCGAACAGGAGAGAACCGCGGGCTGCAGCTTCTTTTGCCTCCTGCACATGATCGACAATCCAGTTTGCCTTCGCCGCAGAGAAATAGGGGGAGAGAACCAGACCGGTTTTCTCCTTTACAAGTGCAGCTTTATTCGATTCTGCAATTCTGCGGCACTCCTCAGCTGCACGGCTGCACTGCCAGACGACGGCATTCATTACCGGCTTTCCGCTCTCGCGGTCCCACATGATGACCGTTTCCCGCTGGTTGGAAATGGAGATGCAGATTATATCTTC
>JAIPFR010000082.1 GCA_021736525.1 Spirochaetia bacterium | reverse complement strand
CGGGCCGATCTGTCCCCATTTGCAGCCAGTATTTCGAGCTTGATGCCGTCTGTAAGGACTGCCTCAAAGGTGTGTCTCCTCAGTCTGAGATAATTATTTGTTTCTGTCAGAAGTTTTACCCAGATACCGTCTTTTCGATAATAGATGGTGTAATCTTTGACGCATTCCTTAGCGGTGAAGAGTCCCGGCACAGCCACATGGGCAAGGGTCAAGTTTGTGTCAAACACTATCTGCAGGCGGCTTATCGTTACTTGTTGCGTGAAATCGAACTGTGCCCACGCCGGAAATCCGGCATCCGGGTCCGATATCCAGATGTTTGTCCAGCGTTCGGGGCGGGTTTGACCTGAAAGAAGGTTTTCGCCTTTGTAGGGAAACATCTGCGGAAAGGTCTTCAATGTATAGGAACCTTTCTGGGGTCGATGATTCTGGATTATTCTGCTTGCACTTACCGTACCCGTTGGAGCGTAATCATCGTAAAGCCAGTAAACATTCTTCGCCGAGGCAATTGAGAGCCACAGCATGGAATCCTTTTTCACAGGGCAGTTCAGGTCTATGGTCACCCAGCCTGAACAGTTCGGCTCAACCGGAATTTTCAGCTCTTTCAGCGTGTTCGCCAGATCAAACTCATGAATGCTTTCCGTTTCAATAAGCGCTGCGGACAGGACTTCGGTATTGCTGCTGTCTGACTGAATAAAGACCGTAACTTTTTCCAGTATATCTGTGGTGCAGGGAAAAAGCTGCGCCCGGGGTACATCGAGATTGCTGCGGCTCATTATTTTCTGTCTTGGATGCTCATATTCATACCCGCGCCGGTACCGGTTGGGGAATACCAGGGGTCCTTCTGAAGATACGATTACCCGGGACTGACGGATCAGGTCTTTTTCATCCTGGTTCTGGTGACCGGGTATGTAGCAGTCATCTTTCAGCAGCTGCTGCTGGATAGCGTGTATATCCCCGTCGGTTATCGCGCGGGGGAGCTTCGTGTGTGCAGAACAGTAAGCGGCTGCTGTTCCCGCTGCCTGCCCAATTACGGCACATGTAGCCATGAGCCGTGTTGTGCCAAGAGCGACATGGGTTACGCTGATATTGCGTCCGGCCATCAGCAGGTTCGGTATGTCTTTCGAGTAGAGACTTCTCAGCGGGATTGAATAGACATAGACCTGCCTTGCATCCTCTTCGGTAAGACTACCCTCCTGAAAAGAGGCCTCCGGCGGCTCTTCCAGATTCAAGATGCCGCCCATGGTATGAACATCGCAGAACCAGCCGCCATAGGCAACGGCATCGGGAAATTTACGGTCCCGCTGTATATCGTACTCCCGCATCATATAGGGTCCAACAATGCGCCGGGACTCCCTTTTACCTGGTACTGCCCCGACGAAATCGAGCACCAGATTTTCCGCCCCATGATCGCCCTGGTTTTTTATGTGGTCCCATACTCCAAGCAGCTGCCGGTACAGTTCATCCCGAATTTTATCGGCATCAGTTATGGTGTTATAGGGGGGATTACCGACCTCTATCCACCAGTATCCTGTTTTTATGTCAACATGAGTTCGATGCAGCAGATCTTCATCCGTTTTATAGGTGGGAACCCATTCCGGTCGAACAAATGCAACCGGACATCCGGCATCCTCTGTATGAAATGTCAGGGTGCTGCCCATTACCTGATCGTCCGGTTCTTCGGGAGCCAGCGATTCATTGAACTCATCTTTTCCTTCCCTGCCCATGCGGGTCTCTGCGCCCGCAAAATAGGCAACGGTTCCATCTCCGGTGGCATCCAGGAATATCGGGGCGGAAAGTTCAAGATACTCTTCTTTATCAATACACATGCAGCGTATAGAGGATATGGTGTCATTCGCTTTCCTGACCTCTACGCATTTTGTATTGAGATAGAGGTCCAGCAGTTTGTTTTCATAGCAGCCGGCATACAGAACAAGATCCCAGATTGATGTTGCTTCGCCTATCCAGAGCCGGCGGTTGGCCTGCCGTCGTTCCTTCAGGAAAAATTCCTCAAAGATTCCGGTTTCCCGGGCCCATGGGTTGAAGTCACTTGCACCGCCAATAGGCACGCGTATTTCACTGGAAGAATTTCCCCCCAGTACTGGTCTGTCCTGTACCAGCGCAGTTTTTGTTCCGAGCCGGGCCGCTGCCATCGCCGCACAAAATCCGGACAAGCCGCCGCCCACTACCACTAAATCGTATTTTTTCATTTCACACTCCTGGATTCATTTATCAGCTATTGTCAGCTCTCTTTCGATCTTTCACATTAGCTCTCTTACCGAAGCTCTATTACCGAACCCGATCAGACCCGAACCCGTCCCCGAACCTGTTATCCTTTCACAGATCCTGCAATAAGGCCGGCTACAAACTGTTTTTGAAAAATGAGAAAAGCAATTATCAGCGGCAGGACAGATATTACCGAACCTGCCATAATCATCCCGTATTCCACAACATACAACGTTTTCAGCGATGCCAGGCCAACGGTCAGGACCAGCTTTCTTTCCGAACTCATCATAACCAGGGGAAATAGATAATCGTTCCAGGTCATCATGACTATATTTACCCCTGCTGCTCCGATTGCCGGCTTAATGATCGGCATGACGATCCTGATGACCATCTGCAGTTCATTGAGTCCGTCTATGCGTGCTGAATCCAGCAGATCCTCGGGGATGCTTTCCATATACTGCTTCATCAGGAAAAGGGCGAGCGGATTAACCGCAAACGGGAGTATGAGCGACAGATAGGTATCTGTAAAATTCAGCTGAGACATTACTTTAAACAGCGGTATGATGGTGGTGAAGCGAGGAATTGATATCATAATAAATATCAGGAGAAATATGGCATTGCGAAAACGGAATCTGTATCTGGCTAGGGCAAAGCCGGCTATGGTGCAGAGAACCAGCCCCAGAATCGTGGTGGACAGCGTTATGAGAACAGAGTTGGTAAACCAGTAGACGAATTTTGTTGTCAGCAGCAGATCGGCATAATTTTTTACCATGAGGGATGTCGGCAGCAGGTTCAGGGTGGTGCTGTAAATCTGATCGTTGGTTCTGAATGATGACACGAGCATCCAATAGAGGGGAAAGAACATGATCACCCCGATAACCACCATCAGCACGATGGAAAAAACCCGCTTGGTTTTGCGTCTTTTTTTATTCTGCACCATGTTATTTTCCTTTATTTATCAGCAGTTGTATCAGGGCGAAAACAACGATGATTGCTGTCAGGACATAGGCACTGGCCGAAGCATACCCCAGTTGAAAAAATTGGAACCCGTTTCGATAAACATGCATGGCAATAGTTGCTGTTGAGTTGACCGGGCCGCCCCGCGTAAGTATCCAAGGCTCCTCAAAGAGCTGGAAAGCCCAGATTGATGACGCTATTATGACGTAGATAATAACCGGCCGCAGGAGCGGAAGCACGATCAGCCTTATTGTTTTCCAGCCGGAGGCTCCATCAATGATGCTCGCCTCAATCACCTCTTCCGGTATCGACTGGAGACCGGCCAGAATGAAAATAGAGTAGAAACCGCTTGCCCGCCAGATTCTCAACGATACAATCGACCAGAGATTGATGCGGGGATCACCCAGCCAGTCAATGGACCGACCGAATCCCAGAGTACTGATGATATTGTTGAGAACTCCATTGTTCTTGGCAAAGATGATAAAAAACACCAGTGCTATGACTGGCAGGGAGACAGTGACGGGTAGAAAGATGATGGTTCTAAAGGCTGCTCTGCCGGGCAGTATGCTTGAGTTGAGCATGAACCCGAGAAAAAGTGCGACTATAACCATGATGCCTATATAGACTATTGCGGCAGATACGGTATTGCTCAGGGCGACGAGATAATCTTGCTCAGAAAACAGCTTTATGTAGTTACGGAATCCGACAAAGGTTGGAGCTCTCAGGCCGTCCCACTCAAGCATGCTCCAGTAAAGGGACTGCAGGATCGGCCACAGCCAGAAACTGAAAAACATGATGAGAAACGGGAGGAGAAATAGGTACGGGCTTTTCTTTTTGTCAAATACCATGCGCTGGACTCCTTTAGCGAGCTTTGGTTTTTTTGAGCTTTAAGTTTAACGGCAATCGAAATTATAAAGGACCTCCCCGCAAGCTCCTTCAAGCTTCAAGCTTCAAGCTTCAAGCTTCAAGCTCCTTCAAGCTATCCTGGAATTCGGCGGGGAGGACTTAACTGGATATTGCTAACGTCCGAGAATCTTAATCAGCTGATCCTCAGTCCACTGCCATGCTTCAGCAGGGGTCAGCTTTCCGCCAAACATATTATCCAGACCGTCTCCGAGAATTTTCTCGGTCTGAGCCCAGTCTGTGTAGTACCATGGACCGACTTCACGAACGGTGATGGCTTCCATGAGTCCTTTGGCGAAGGTCTCGTTAGTATTGTCCTTAATAATGTTATCCCGTGCGGGGGCATAGGATGGTACGCCCGTAGTTGTATACCAGTGCTGAGTAAGGGCCTCTACGTTTGTCGCAAAAAATTTGCAGAACTCAGCGGCAATATCAGCATGGGGTCCCTTCTGAGGAACTACCAGAGCTACCCCGCCCCAGTTACCAGTGTACTGCGGATCATCATCCTCAGACCACAGCGGCCAGGGAATTGTGTGAATGACTCCATCCATCTCAGGTACCTGCTGTTCCATTTCCCCGGAAAAGTAGGAGTTTCGCGGGTAAAACAGGATGTTGTTCTTCCTTGATTCTTCCCACATCAGGGGATCGTTTACCGGTATGTTCAAGGTTTTCACATCGGCATGCAGCTTATAGAGAAATTCGAGGACTTCCACCATCTTCTGATTGTTGCGGATTACCTTGCCCTCGGCATCGTAAATATTAGCACCTGCCGACTGCATAAACATCCTATAGTAGTTTGATCCCCAGGTTCCGGCCGGGTAGTATTGGGTCATGATGTAGAGATCGGGATACTCCCGGGTAATCTTTACAGCCAACTCGTAAAAATCATCCCAAGTGACAATGGTACTGACATCAATTCCCAGTTTCTCGGCTAATGGCTTATTATAGAAAAGTGCTGATGGGCCATAGTCGAGAGGGATACCGAGGTATTTGCCGTCAACTGACAGAACATCCC
>JAIPFR010000081.1 GCA_021736525.1 Spirochaetia bacterium | reverse complement strand
GAGGTGAGGAGAAATCGAAGATTTCTCCCAAGCTGAACGCAGCCTGATGCGTTCAGCCGTTGCCAGGCTTTTTTTTTATCCTGAGGTCCATGCAGTGGACCTCAGGATAAAACCTACCAGTCTAAGATGACCCGGGAACCGACCAATATGCCTGTTGAAAATATAATTTTACAAATCTGCGCAATCAGGTTTTGTAAAATCAGATTTTGCATAGGAAAACCGCAGTTCTTCTAATAATCGTCCAAGATCCAGCGGTTCACTTGCAGCAGGAACTGAAGAGGGATCATAGGGAAGACCTGTATTAAGACTCTCATTACCTATCCGAAGAGCAATTTCCTCAAGTGGAATGGCAGAATCTTTATTAAGAGGGTTGGTAAGGGAAATAATATAATCAAGAATATCCGCAGCAATTGAAACACCTTTTTCGAAAAGTTCGATAAAACTTGCTTTTGAGGAAATTTCAGGCTTCCAGGGATGCTTCCATTCTCGTTTAGCAGAATTGAGAACATCAAGATATGCCGGTACTCTCGGAAGATGAAAAAGTGATAGTAAATAGAGAGTCTGATGGAGACTTTCTAATGAAACAATCTCATTCATCACCTTTGTATCCCACAAGTCAGTTTTTTTCAGGAAATGCATGGTATCGTCATATGCGTTTGAAACCCGTAATTTGATGTAGTCATCTGGATAGGATTTTTTCAGAAAGCTTTGCAAAGCAATGGCATGCAGATTAAGCAGAGAGTGAGGGATGCATCGGCCAAGATTGACAGTCTCGTAAAATGATACCGTACCCGGTTTGGAAAGTGAATATGATTCGCTTAAGGCGGTATCCAGAAGCCTTTCCAGAAAAGGGTGATAAAAACGACAATTCGGTCCCCATCCAGAAAAATAAGTGATAAAGGGATGAGTTGTTCGGTCAAGGACCGCATGTGTAATAAAGCCGGCAGTATACGACCCCTCGGAGGACTGCCAGCCAAATTCTCCCGAAATAAGAGCCTGAATAAGCAAAGCGGAATAGGTTCCATAGCCTTTTCTGTGCACCTGCCTACCCCATGGCAAAGCCGAAGGCTTAGTCCGCTGATTATGCAGGAATAGATCAGGACCTTGACATCCGAGATTAAACCATGCATCGTCAAATATTAAGAAGTGTATTTTTTTTGAAACTGCTTTTCCAAAAACTGCATGAGAAATTTGTGAAGGCATACTTGGAATTTATCTATTACATGGTAAAATAGCAAGTGCAAACAAAAGTATGGGACGTGCAAAATGATAAGGCTTCATAAACCTACCTTGAAACGAAAAGATATGGATTCAGTCCTGAGTGCAATGGTTAATGAGGCCATAGCGCCCGGCGAAAAGTACAGTGAGTTTTCTCTCCTTCTGAAGAATTATTTCAGTGCTGAAGGCTGCATTCTATATCGGTCCTATGTAACAGCACTGGAGGCAGCCTGTGCTGCACTTCATATCGGAAAAGATTCAAAGGTTATCATTTCACCATTGTCACCCGCCTGGTATGCAGATGTGCTTTTATCACTTGAAGCAAGAGTGCTTTTTGCTGATGTCGATCAGTATACAGGATGTATTTCTCCGGAAGCTGTTAAAGAATTATTACCGGAAGGACCTGAGGTTCTGCTTGTGCATGACCCCTTTGGCAATCTGCCGGACTATGAAAAACTGGCCCAACTGCCCGTACCGATCATTGAAGACATTACACAAAGCTTTGGAAGCATAAAAAACGGAGAAAAGCCGGGTTCTTCCGCATCGGTCATTATATCAGCATTTGAAGAAGATTCAGTTATTACAACCGGTGGAGGAGCTGCCGTGATGGTTAACGATAAAAAATATAGCAAACCACTGCAGGACCATCTGGGGAAAACAGGGAATCTTGAACTCATGTCCGATATGAATGCGGCTCTGGGTGTTTCACAGTTCAAAGCTCTTGAGGTTCTGCTTGAACGAAGAAGGGAGTATCTGACCCTGTTCAGAAGCGCACTGAGCAAAACCCGACATAAGCTTCTGACCGAGGAAAACGATACTGTAATTACCAATGGACACACCTTTCCAGTTCTTCTGGAATCCCGTGTTCAGGAAGTCATCAAATTTACAAAACGTTATAAAATTGAAACTGGCAGACCATTTGAGGAATGTGCCGTCACACGATATCCCACAGTGCAGGAAAAGCTGACTAACAGTATACCATTTAGAATGCGGACAACACTGTTTCCGCTTTACCCGATGCTGACTCAGGACCAGCTTAAAACTCTGGTTAGAGTGTTATCCACATTGCCCTGACGGAACCGGTATAACTGATCATTCCTGACCGGCCGGGGCAAGTATATTCGACGTGAATACAAATACTTATTTAATAAGTGTTTAACAAAATGAGGAATTATGAAGCTTTCAATCAAGCAAGTCCTAATTGTAGCTAATATGAATAAACCGCAAGCTGAGAACCTCGTATCAGAAATAAGCAGCTATCTGGAAAATCAGGAGATTCACGTCGAAATATTCCGTCTCTCTGGGCGGGTGGAACCACCGGTTTTTGAGAATATTGATCTGGTTTTCAGTCTTGGAGGTGACGGAACAGTATTGTTCTGTTCAAGACTGCTGCGCACTGCGGGAGTACCCATTCTTGCAGTGAATCTCGGTACCTTCGGGTTTATCACAGAAGTTTCCCAGGACGAATGGAAAGAGGCATTTGAGTCTTTCAGAGATGGAAGAACGGGATTGTCACATCGCTTGATGATCCGGACTGCGGTAACACGTGACGGGGAGAAAATCTTTCTCAACCAATGTCTGAACGACTTGGTGGTGAAAGCCAACGGTGTTTCCAATATCGTCAACCTCAAGCTGCATCTTAATGAGACGCGTCTGGGCACATTCAGGGCAGATGGCATAATCGTCGCCACACCAACCGGTTCAACGGCATACAGCCTTGCTGCCGGCGGTCCAATTCTGGATTCCGAAATGGATGCCCTCATCGTAACGCCAATTTGTCCTTTTACACTGTCAAATCGTCCGATTGTTGTATCCGGCGAAGATATTATTCAGATAGAAGTTCTGAAGCACCAGCGGACCGCACTCAATCTTTCTCTTGACGGTCAGGAAATGCTGCCGCTCTGCGAAGGAGACATAATAACCGTTGAGCGTTCAAGGGGAAGAGCTTTACTCGTGCTTTCGAGTAAAAGAAATTTCTACGAAGTTGTCAGAGCCAAATTGAACTGGTCAGGAGAAGTCGATGCTTGAAAGCCTCCATATAAAAAATTTCGCCCTCATAGACAAGCTCTCACTGCATTTTTCTCAGGGCCTGAACATTCTTTCCGGTGAGACGGGAGCCGGTAAATCTATTCTAGTCGGGGCTATAAACCTGATTGTGGGAGGCAGAGGCGACAGCTCTATGATCAGGACCGGCAGCAGCGAAACATCGGTTACCGCGGAAGTTCGATTGTCCGCATCCGGGGAAGCGGAGCTTACTCCCTGGCTGCAGGAGCACGGCATAGAACCTGAAGACCATACCCTTATCATTAAAAGAATCTTGCGAACCAGCGGCCGCGGGAATATCTATATTCAGTCTGAGCCGGTAACAGTAAAGGATTTGCAGCATGTTTCCCGTTATCTGATCGATCTTCACGGACAGCATGAACATCAGTCTATACTCTATGAAACAAACCAGAGACGGTTACTTGATGCCTATGGATCACTTACCGAGCAGGTTGCAGCTTTTGCAGAACAGCATGCCCTTCTCAAGCAGTATAAGGGGCAGCTTGCCGATTACTTCACTTCTGAAAAAAACCTCCTTCGAGAAAAAGATATGCTTGAATATGCTGTTCAGGAGATAGATCAGGCGAAACTGCAGCCGGAAGAAGATGGGCAGCTTCAGACCGAACTGACAATACTAAGCAAATCTGAGCAGCTTACTGCTATGCTTGAAGAGGCAGCGGCCATGCTGCAGGGCAGCGGAACTGAACAAGGCGTGCTCAACAGTTTGAAAACAGCCCAGCGATCACTATCAAGAGCCGCAGGAATTGATGTCCGCTTGAAAGATGGGCTCATGCAAATTGAGAATTCTCTCTTTGAATTGGAAGATGCATACGATAAAATTCGGACATATCGAGATTCAATAGATTTTTCTCCTGAGCGAATTGATCAGATCCATGAGCGTCTGCTTCTTATCAGCAGCCTTAAAAGAAAATATGGCGAAAACGGCGTAGGAGAAATCCTGAACTATAGAAATCAGGCTTACGAGAAACTGCAGAATTTTGAAAACCGTACAGAAAACCGGGAAAAACTTGAGATTCGCTGCGGCAAGTTGGAAGATAGCTTGCGGGAACAGGCTGCTTTAATTACCGGAAAGAGAGAGGAAACAGCAGGCAAGCTGGGACCGGCAATACAGGCCCACTTAGCGCGGTTGGGAATGCCCAAAGCGGAGTTTTCTATCGAAATAACCCCATTGAATCAGTATGCATCTATCGCGGATGCTCCATCCTCCGGAGTAGACTCGGTAAAATTCATGATCTCTCCGAATACGGGCGAACCAGTTAAAGAACTGAAGAGCATAGCTTCAGGAGGGGAACTGTCTCGAATAATGCTTGCAATCAAGACAGAATTTTCTGATAACGATGCAATAGAAACATTGATTTTTGATGAAATTGATACAGGAATCGGTGGATCTGTTGCTGCCTCAGTAGGTAAACACCTGCGCAGCCTGTCCCGGTCACGTCAAGTGCTCTGCATAACCCACCTTGCATCAATTGCAGCCCAGGCTGATACTCACTTTACCGTCATAAAAAAGGAAGAAAATGGGCGAACGCTTACGTTAGTAAAGGCGCTCCAAGAGGATGATCGGGTAGGAGAGCTTGCCCGGATGCTTTCAGGAGACTCATCCGGCGATGCTGCTGTTGCCCATGCCAGAGAGCTTCTGAAACGATAGAATCTGGAGGCTCTTGCAAACAGTAAAATCGGGAAGTGCCGCAGGGTTATTTCCGCCCGGCAATATTCAGTATTTCCGCGAGCTGAAAAAGAACGGCACTATCTGTTTGTAAACTTTGCTCAGATTGTGAATGATGTTGTAATTTTAGATTCCCGATATTCTTATTGCTTTCTGACAGACGCATGAAAACTGCCTCCTGCAGCTCAGGGGTGTCAAATGGGAGATTGCTTCTAATAATCTGTTGTACTGTTGACAGCATGGTTTTTATGGTATCTGACTCAATAGGGTCG
>JAIPFR010000080.1 GCA_021736525.1 Spirochaetia bacterium | reverse complement strand
ATCCTTCCCAGGGATATTATGCCAACCGGGATCTGCAGCAGCTGCCCGCAGTCCTCACCGGTCGGACTTCCCGGAGTTGATTCTATAATATAAAATCTCGCAGTCCCGGCATCTTCCAGCTTTTTCAGGAATCTCTTCAGCTGGGCTTCATCAAGAGGTGCCTTAAAGCAGGAACCTGCCCAGGTCATGGTTTCTTCGGCAGAGGCAGTTCCCATCCACCCGGTCAGCAAGGGTATATCAGCATCGGTAAAGGGACGAAGTTCCACGCGCAGCTCCTTGATCAACGTTACTCGAAATTATACAACAGATTAACAGCTCCATACAGGTGAGGCTCTTGCTTTTTGCAAGAGCCGCCATTTATCTCTTTTTTTCTTCTCCGCTTTACGGTATGATAAGCCATGGTAACAAAAGAAATAATCAGAAAAGTTCCTAAAGTGGAGCTGCACGATCATCTGGACGGCGGGCTGCGGCCTCAGACAATAATTGATCTTGCCGGGAAACAGGATATCGCCCTGCCTGAAACAGATCCTCAAAAGCTTGCCGATTGGTTTCACCGCGGGGCCAAGCAGAAAAGTCTCCCGCTCTACCTTGAAACTTTTGCCGTAACCGTAGGCGTTATGCAGACCCGTGAGGCACTGGAGCGAATCGCCTATGAGGCAGTAATCGATCTGGCTGCCGATAATGTGGTGTATGCGGAAATCCGATTTGCTCCGATTCTGCATACAAAAGGCGGAATGAACCTGGAAGAGATTGTCACCAGCGTGCTTCATGGACTTGAGCGAGGCCGCCGCCGGACAAACATGTCTTATGGTCTCATTCTCTGCGCTATGCGTAATCAGGACCCGAAAATTTCGGTCGATATCGCCGAGCTGGCTGTTGCGTTCAGTGATCGCGGGGTGGTCGGCTTTGATCTGGCCGGGGATGAGAGCGGGCATCCTCCCAAAAAGCACCTTGAAGCCTTTCAATATATCAGAAACCGGAATTTCAACATCACCATTCATGCCGGGGAAGCTTTTGGCGTAGAATCCATCTGGCAGGCTATCCAGACCTGCGGAGCTCACCGTATCGGTCACGGTACCCGACTGGTGGAAGACATGTCCGTGCACGGAACCAGGATAGAGAAGATGGGATCATTATCGCATTTTATCCGGGACCGCAGAATACCTATGGAGATGTGCATCTCATCAAATGTGGGAACCGGGGCAGCGAAAAGTTATGAGGATCATCCGTTCAATATTTTTTACCGTAACAACTTCCGGGTATTTCTCAGTACTGACAACCGGCTGATGAGCGACACCTCTCTGGGAAAGGAGATGGAGCTTGCCGCGACGGCCTTCAATCTGGAACTGAACGATCTCGAGAAAATAACATTGAATGCCATGAAATCTGCATTTGTTCATCACGACGAAAAAATCGGCATCATTTACGATATTATCAAGAGCGGATATGCTGAGATCAGGAAAACTTTGGGAGTCCAGGCGTTTTAGTTGTTTCAGTTGTTTCAGACTGGCCGGCAAGCAGAAGTCTTCCCGCAGGCATCACCCCCTTCCGGGACCTATCTGCGGGTTCGCCTCCAGACATCAATGGGGTTGATCTGCATTCTGATCAGTATATAGAGATAGGCAAATGCGAAACCTGCAAGGTGGGTAAGATGGGCAACCCCCGAGCTTGCTCCTGTCATCTGGCTGAAAATCTCGATGATGGTATACACGACAACGAGAACCGGGGCCTGTACCGGAAGAACTCCAAAGATAAAAATCCGGGCAAAAGGGAAAAAGACGGCAAAAGCCAGCAGTACCCCATAAACTGCCCCTGAGGCACCGAGAAGAATAACGACGTAATTCCCGCTCCATATGTAGACAAAGTAAGAGAATACCCCTGCCAGGGTACCTATAAGCAGATAGAAAAGCAGAAACTCCCGGCTTCCTATCCGTTTTTCCACCTGCGAACCGAAGAAAAACAGTCCAAGCATATTGAACAGCAGGTGGGTAATATTTGAGTGAAAGAACATATAGGTAAAAAACTGCCAGTAATAGTGGTCCCGTATTATCAGGGCGGGTATAAGTGAACCGTAAATGAGAATATCCCGGCTGGCTGATGTCAGAAAAAACACCACAACATTGATAATAATCAGCTTCAGGGTTACGTTTGAGAAGGTATAGGTAAACTGCTTGTGCAATAGTTTTTTATCCATCCCAACAAACATACAAATTTCATCGGCAGTAGTCAATATTGGGATGCAGAACAAAAAAGTGTCGGACACGTAAAATTAACGGATGAACTTTTCCACCAGGCTGGTCAGCTGATCACGTGCCGGTGAGGGATCGAATATCTTGGAAACCTCTTCCAGGGCTTCATGGAGCAGCCTTTCCCCCATAGTTTCGGCTTTATCCAGGGCTCCGGATCCGGCAATCATCTCCACGGCTTCATCAATTTCTTTTTTTGCTTTGTCGACCCCTTTTCTGGCCGCCCCGGCGAACAGTTCCGTCATTCGCTGTATATCTTCCGGACATTCCTGGAGATGGAGAATTACCGGCAGGCTTTTTTTCCCTTCCACAATATCATCGCCATGCCGTTTTCCCGGATTTCCTGTATGAAGATTTTCCACATCGTCGCGTATTTGGAACCCGACCCCGATTTTCTCGGCTGTCCTGCCCCATTTTCTGGTCTGTTCAGGCTTCCAACCTGCTGCTGCTGCTCCTATTTCCGCGCTCATACCTGCAAGGCACCCCGTCTTGAAACGGCACATCTGGAGATACTCCCCGACCTGAGGAAAAATTTCGGGGTTTCGGTGCCAGTGTATATCGAGCCCCTGTCCCAGATGTACTCTTCTCATATAGCGGGAATATATCTGGTAGACTGCAAGTTTCTGTTCATTGGCAAGGGCTGACGAATCGATGGCTACGGTCGGCAGAAAATAGAGCAGGTTCCCGGCGTTTATGGAGATATCGGTTCCATAGATGGTGTGGACAGCTTTCTCCCCGCGGCGCCATTCTGAACTGTCTTCAATATCATCAATAATCAGACTCCCATTATGGGGAAATTCTACTACCGCTGTAAGGGGATAGGCTCTCTCTGCTGCTTCCGGTCCTCCCGCCGCCTCGGCTGTCAATACCATAAGAAGCGGTCTCCAGCGCTTTCCTCCCCGGTTTACCAGATCTGAGGCTGGTTGGCAGAAGGCCTGATACTGCTTAAGATCGGGTTCATCAATCTCTTCTCCTGCTATCCTGTCCACCCAGCTGCGGTCAGGATACACCGGCAGGATTACCTTCAGATAGCTCTCAATTCGTTCCAATCGTGTAATCATATCAAAAGAATACTTATTGAACCCGTTGTGTCAATAATATAATTTTGAGTTATCCACAAGTTATCCACAAGCTTTATCCACCTTTATCCACAAACTTTGTTCACAAAGTGTGAAATTTTTTATCACTATTCGGCGAATGGAATATTTTTCACACGCCAATTTACCCGCTCAGGATTTTAATAAAGCGTGAAGGTGTCTGTTACCCGGCTTTCTATCAGCAGGGAGTCACTAAAGAGACAGATTGGCACTTTTTTTGTTTTCGCAAAATAGTTGGCACGATCTTTGCTTTTATAGTATCAAAGCAGTCAGGGGTTTTC
This sequence comes from Spirochaetia bacterium, assembly GCA_021736525.1. Classification (GTDB taxonomy): domain Bacteria; phylum Spirochaetota; class Spirochaetia; order JABMQR01; family JABMQR01; genus M55B182. The sequence goes on along the minus strand of JAIPFR010000080.1, from coordinate 1,625 downwards.
ATACTTCCCCCTATAACTGAAAGCTGGGTCGTTGATCCTGGCTTCCGGTTTCTATGTTTCCTTATTTCTTATCCCGGCGGCCGGCAGTGTTACTGCTCGGCCGCTGTCTTTATTCAGCTGTACTACTGATTACTCCCCATATATGTTCTCTGACTGCTTTTTATGCTATACTGCGGCAATGGCAGCTGGAAAGAGGGGCGGCAATTCACGATCTCAGCTTGATTATTATTCCTTAAAGGCAAAAAAAGAGGGATATCCCGCCCGTTCTGTCTATAAGCTGGAAGAAATTCAGCAAAAATTCCAGATAATCAAACCCGGAAACACGGTTCTTGATATTGGTGCAGCTCCGGGAAGCTGGACACTCTATGTGCATCGCAAGCTTCTGAAGGGACAGGGACACATTGTCGCTGTCGACTTGAAACCGCTGATGCTTGATCCTCTTCCCGCCCAGGTAACAGTTCTTACCGGTGATGCATTCGCCCCGGAACAAGTGGACAGCATAACCAGCCGCGGCCCTTATCATGCGGTAATCAGTGACGCAGCCCCATCGACCACCGGAAACCGGTCAGTTGACTCTCTGCGCTCACAGGGATTGGCAGAGTCTATCATTTCTCTGGTCCCTCAATTGCTGCATCCGGGCGGTAATCTGGTAATTAAACTATTTCAGGGCGGCGGTGAGCAGGAAGTGGTCAAAGCAATGAGGAATCTCTTTACACGGGTTAAGACATTCAAGCCCAAAGCCTGCAGAAAGGATTCCTTCGAGATTTTCCTTATTGGAAGTGACCTGAAGCGCGCTGAAATGTAAGGAGGACAGCATGAAAAAAAACAAGTTCAAAGATTCGGCACTTATCATAATTGATGTTCAGAATGATTTCTGCTCCGGAGGTGCGTTAGCCGTACCCGATGGAGAGGCTGTTATTCCGGTTATCAATGCGGTCAGCGAGCAATTTGCTTTCACTGCCGCAACCCAGGACTGGCACCCCGAAGGACATGTCTCTTTTGCATCCAGTCACCCCGGCCAGAGCCCCTACACCACCGTAAATATAGGCAAGGCACCGCAAATGCTGTGGCCTGATCACTGCGTTGCAGGGACCAGCGGTGCAGATTTTCACCCGGAGCTCAACACCGATTCCTGCAATATGCTGCTTCGCAAGGGAACAGCACTGCAAATGGATTCCTACTCTGCCTTTTTTGAAAACGACCGTGTCACCCCCACCGGTTTGGCCGGTTGCCTGCATAATCTCAATATTTCTTCGGTAGTTCTTTGCGGTCTTGCTATTGACTACTGTGTTTTTTATTCAGCCATGGATGCAGTCGGGCTCGGTTTATCTGTTTCGATTCTCAAAGACGGTGTCAGAGGTGTCGGTGTTCCGCAGGGAAGCGTCCGCAGGGCTGTTGATGAGCTGAAAAGGGTCGGCGTATCCTTCGTTTAGCTCACCAGTAAAACACCTGTCGCAAAATATGCCAATTCTTGCACCATTTTTGGTAGGACAACCGCACGAAACGACCCTAAATAATTTCACAAAAAAAAGATGAGATTTCAAACACTGACTGAAAGTTAAAAAAAACTTGCAGTCAGAGGGCTGTTATGGTAAGATGTATTACATAGAATGTAACACGGAGCA
>JAIPFR010000079.1 GCA_021736525.1 Spirochaetia bacterium | reverse complement strand
AGATCCGCTTGCGGGCCTCGAAGGTCCGGGACAAGACCGACCTGTCCAACCTCATGTGGCTGCTCCAGTTGTTACGGCGTCATGGCGGAGAACTCCATGCTGCGAGGATGGAACAGGAAATCAGGCAGCAATATGGCGACCGATGGCCCTTTGCTTAACGTATGTAGATTCCAACGGTAAATAATGGCTCTGTTTATGTAGTGTATTGAGGCTCTTGCAAAAAGAATCAGTTCGGAGAAAGAACAACGGCCGTTCCTCCTCTAAAATCTGAAGCTGCCCCCAAAAAAAACGCTAGATCATCAGAAGCAACTGGATGCGGGCTGAATTGACTTTCAACCAGGTTTCTTGCTATGCAGAGAAGTTCACGGCAGCGAAGATGGGGCATGAACTCCTTGCTGGAGGACAGCAGCGCCGACTTTTATGTAACAGGCTCATATTCAAAATTACTGTCCAGTGAGATTTCTACCTAAATGAGCGTACTGCCTACCAGATGGTGGAAGGCATATATGCTTCCGCAATAACCAACGACATTGCCAGGCGACATTCCATTTTGTTGCAGGATCTTTTCGACCGGATAGTGCGCTTCATTGTGGAGAATGTCGGCAAGACGTTTTCCACCAACACCATCGTGAAATTCTTGAAAAGCGAGAGGCGTGCGCTTTCGGTGGAAACTATCTACAGCTATCTCAACTGGCTTGAAAAGGCTTTTGTTATCTTTCGCTGCCAACGCTGCGACTTGCAAGGTAAAAGTGTTCTCAAGACGCACTTTTTCTGAATAAAAAATATCTGATCGCTGGCAGGGTGAGGATTTTTTACCTTGTTTGCAAAACTGAAGTCTTTCCTTCCTGTTTTCTAAAGGATGTCCTTGTGTGAAGGGGGTAAAAAGGGGGACTCAAGTGGGGGGGGCTAAAAAGGGGGGGGCTATCGTCCTGATTGATGATTCTATGCAGCTGCCGAAAAAAAATTTCTGACATCATTTTTTCTTGGTGAATTTTACTTTTTAATTAGACAAGGCAGAGTTCTGAGGTCTATAATACTCAGTTGAGTAGACTTTCTAGCTCTATGAAGGGTTGGGTAAGGATGTATTGCAGGTGTGGATGATTTTCAGAGAATCCAATTATAGTCACCGGAAAAACTTATGCTGATGTATTTCTTCTAAGGAGACACTTGATGCTGACAAGAAAACCCTCTGCAGCCAGATTGCCGGAAGGTTCGGAAGGTCATGTTTCACTACCGTTGGGCAGCTGCCTTGCAAAATCTGTTGGAACCAAAGATGGGTATAAAAGCCCCGGTATCGATGTAGAAACCCATAGCCGGATAGTTGGAATGGTAGCTAAAAAGCTGATTGAGCTTTTCCCCGAAGGACTACGCAAACAGCTCTTTCCTCAAGGAAGCGAGCTGGCAGCAGCGGTTCATGATGTTGGCAAAATCAATCCTCTTTTTCAGGAAAAAATTAAGCGAAGTCTCAAAGACTATCAACCCAACACCGAAAAAGCCCTTAAAGACGCCAATCCTGAGCTTGAGAGGCAGAGGAATCTGTACCATAGCATTGTCAGCAAAGCGGCGCTATACTATTCTCCCCCGTTTATAGCTGATATTGCCGGCAGTCATCATGGTTATCCAGCGGGATGCAGTTTGCTGCCGGAGGATGCGGTTATTGGCGGCTCAGCCTGGCAGCAGGAAAGAATGGCGTTGGTAGAACACATGCAGCAGTATTTCTCACAGGATTGGCCGGAAATTGAAGATGATATTCACGCCGCAGTTCTTTCCGGACTCACGACCGTTGCAGATTGGATTGGTTCTGGTCCAGCCTTTGATAATATTTTAACTATCGAACCGGAAGCTCTGGAATTTCTTGCAGCGGAAGCCGTTGGGAATGCCGGGTTTTTCCCAGTTCAAGTCAGGAAAAACCTGCAGTTTCATGATATTTTTCCCGAATACCTACCCAATCCGATGCAATCGGCAATGGCGCAGCTGTCAGACCGATCGGGAATATACATAGTGGAAGCTCTCATGGGAGAGGGTAAAACAGAGGCCGCTCTTCACGCTGCCTACCATTTTCTCGAATCAGGTCAGGCTTCTGGAATCTACTTTGCTCTTCCTACGCGCCTGACATCGGAAAAAATATATGATCGTTTCAATGAGTTTCTGGGAAAGGTACTCGAAGACAGTGACCCTCATCAAGCTCTGCTTCTCCATGGGACCTCATGGCTCAGGTCAACAGACCTTGGTGAAGATGCAGGTCCGGGGTTTTCCTGGTTCAACTCGAATAAACGAGGTATTCTGGCTCCATTTTCCGTGGGGACGATTGACCAGGCCTTAATGGCAGTAATGCATGTAAAACATGGTTTTGTTCGCACGTTCGGTCTGGCCGGCAAAGTAGTGGTTATAGATGAGATACACACCTACGATATGTACACTGGAACCATAGCTGAACACTTAATACAATCGCTTGCATCCCTTGGCTGCACCGTAATAATTCTCAGCGCAACCTTGACAAGAAATAGAATATCCTCGCTGCTGAATCAGCCTGGCGGGCATATGCTTACATATCAAGGTGATGTTCCTGATCACTATCCCATGATAACAAAGGCAGTTCCCGGCAAAGAACCGGAGTTTTCTCAAAAGCTGGCCTCAGAGAATACTTTAGTCAATATCTCCCATACCAATGACTATGAGTATGCGTTTGATGAGGTCAAGGAAAGAGCATTCACCAATCAGTATGTGCTATGGATAGAAAACAGTGTCCAGGAAGCACAGCAGGTGTATGCCCGGCTTGGAGCCTGGGGAAGGGATAATGCTATTGAAGTGGGGCTTCTCCATTCCCGATTTTTACGTGCGGAAAGGCAAAACCTTGAAGCCCATTGGACGGGTCTCTATGGGAAGGAGGGTCTTAAAGAGAGAGCTTTACATGCGACTGGAAAGATTCTTATTGGAACCCAGATACTTGAACAGTCACTTGATATTGATGCAGATTTTCTCGTTTCCCATCTAGCCCCAAGCGATATGCTATTTCAGCGGATCGGGAGGTTGTGGCGACATGAGCGTTTGTATGGAAAACGTCCTATGCATGCCAGGAAAGAAGTACTGGTTATATCACCGGAATATGATTCAGTTATGAATAATCCGGGAAGGGCATTCGGACCTTCAGGCCTGATCTACTCTCCGTATGTACTCCTGAGGACTTTAGAAGTCTGGAAGCTACTGAATTCTGCGATTATACCGTCAGATTTGCGAAAAATAATCGAAAGTACCTATGCTGAAAGAGAAGAGCAGGGCAAGTTAGCTATGATCCAGCGAGAACTGATTAAACAAAAAGAAAAGCTTAAGCTGGCTGCCTATAATTCAATGGCTTCCTTCGGGAAAGCTCTGTCAGATGAAAATCCTCCGACACGGATTGCCGAACTGCCTTCAGCCGATGTACTTCTGTTGGGAAGAGATCCTGACTATGAGGGGGGTAGTATCTGGTTCTCTGACGGTACGGTTATTCAGATACCAGGGAACCCTGAAACTGCTTCTCGTGAGGAAAAGAAGAGGCTGGCACTTCAGTTTATGGAGCATATAGTGAGAGTTCCCTCCTATCATGCGCCAAATGCTCTTGAGCGAAATGAGCTGCGGTGGCTGGCTCCCTATCTGTATATCTCCAGTGAAAAAGAAGACCGTCTGCGGATAGCAGTATTAACACAGGGGGATGCTCTTATTGGATTAGGAAATAGACCGGTACACGACACGCATAATCTAGGATATTCCAAGGTGTTGGGATATATCGTCCGTAAAAAAAACGTGTGATAGGAGGATGAATGGAAAACAGGTTTAATTTAGTTGATGAAGAATGGATTCCTGTTGCAGGAGGTGAGAGGGCTTCACTAACACAGGTATTCAGTAACCCGACGCTCTCTGCGTTAGGAGGTAATGCCGTACAGAAGCTCGCTGTGCTTAAGCTGCTATTGGCGATTGCTCTATCGGCGCATGTCCTGAAAAATGATCGGGACTGGGAGAGCCTGGGGGCAAAGGGATTAGGGGAGAAGTGCCTGGCATATCTTGATGAGAAAAGGGATTTGTTCTGGCTGTATGGCGAAAAACCCTTTTTGCAGATGCCGAAGCTGAAGGATTTGAAAGATGCTAATGGGAAACTCCTGAAAGGGGTCCCCATCGGGCGTAATTATATTCCGGATCTTCTCTGGGATAATGATACAGTTCTTTTTCAGTCGCAGCTCAGCAGACCGCTTACAGATGCTGAAAAAGCCGTATTTATTGTTTCAATAATGAATTATGGGCTAGGGGGGAAACGAGTAGTGAAAAAAATCCCCCCACTTTCCCGCCATTACAAAGAGAAAACTGATTCAGCAAAATCCAGTCCCAGTTTAGGTAATTATGTCGGTTATTTGAATTCTTGCATCTGGGGGCAGTCAATTTTGGAAACTGTCTGGTTGAATTTGTTCACTTTTCAGCAGATATCACAATTTCCCCTATGGAAGGAAACCCCTAACATACCGCCATGGGAAGAAATGCCGGTCGGTGAGGACGACCCTGTGGCCAGGAGATTAAAGAACAGTTTTATGGGAACACTGATTTCCATGAGCAGATTTGCTCTTCTGGCTGATGAAGGGGTTATCTACATAGAGGGGATTCAATATCCATCCCACAAGAACGGCTGGCGGGAACCGTTTATGACTTTCGGGGATAAAGATAAAATGATCTGGACCGATACGAATAAAAAACCCTGGAGAAATCTTACCTCGATCCTTGCCGTTAATTATTCTGGTGAGGCATCTCCTTTCAGTTGTCCGCAAATGAAACTGCTGACCAGAGCTCGGAGCAAAAGAGAAGTGATAGGCATATGGGCAGGGGGGTTGAAGGTTACCGGAAATGCCGGAGATCAGTCGGTAAAACGGACCGATGATTATGTGGAATCCCTTGTATTCATTGCCAGTAAGGATGCGGGAGACCCCTGGTTTCAGTCATTTTCATTTGAGATGCAGAAGTTGGAGGATCTTGCGTATAAATCGTTGGGCTATGCAGTTAAAAAATACTATGCTTCTTTATCAGCTAAGCCTGAAAGTATCATGGAAAAAGCGAAAGAGTATTTCTGGCAGTTGTGCGAACCGACAGTACAGGAATTGATTGCCGTTTGTGATCAGCCGGAAAATATGTACAGACTCAGAAAGCAGTATGCTGATTTTGTGCAGCAGTCGTATAACAGATTCTGCCCGAATCAGACAGCCCGTCAAATGACCGCGTGGGCAAAAAACAGGCCATACGTGAGGGAATATCTCGCGAAAGAAAGGAAGGAGGATGCCAGTGCCTAGTCAGAAAAGTACCAGCTTTGTGGATTACGTGATCAATACCATCAGCAAGGAAAATAATAAGGGATTTTCCGCAAAGCTCAAGAAAGCTGAA
>JAIPFR010000078.1 GCA_021736525.1 Spirochaetia bacterium | reverse complement strand
TATCCACCTCTTCCAGCTTTTCCAGCTTCAGCAGAATTTCCCGATACAACCCCTCGGCTGCTGTAAAATCGAATGTCTTTCGCGCTAGACACATAACCCCTAAGCGTACCCGCTGCTTCATAGTCTGTTCCTTCCTCATAGTTGGTTGGTATACGGTATTTTAGATCTCGGCTTTTCTGGTTTTGATAAAAGTCTCCACTTCGACAGGCACTCCGGTACGTACCGATTCCTGGGCAGCAGCACCAACGACAACCGACCAATACCCTTCTTCAACGGTAGGGGAGTTTTCATCATTACCTTCAAGGAGATCAACGAAGGCCGCTTTTGAAAAATAATCAGCGCCGCTGTGACCTAGCGTACTGATAACCCCCTGGTAATGCGGACTGCTTTTTATTACAGGATGTCTTTCTCCGCGAAAGAGTTCAAATCCGGAAAGACGCTGCCCCTGGCCGATATCTTCTTCCTGCTCGAAAGTACGAAGTCTTCCGCCGCTCCCGCAAAGTACCAGTTCCTCAAAAAAGAGCGGAACAAACATGCACAAGTCAAATGAGGCATGAATACCGTTCTCATAGGTCACAAATACATTGGCATTGTCCAGAATATCTGATTTTTCATCTTTGTAGATAAAGTTCTTGTAGCTGGCAGCCTGACTTCCTGCTGCATAGACGCGCTTCGGACGGGACTGTGAAAAAAGGTTGAACAGATCGAAATAGTGACAGCATTTTTCAACAAGGGTGCCGCCTGAATATTTATCAAATTTATTCCACTGGTTTACTTTATCAAGAAAGGGATAACGATGCTCCCGAATAGCAATGGTTTTCACATCACCTAGAGAACCAGCATGCAGCGCCTCTTTTATTGCTTCCACATATATCGGCTTAAACCGGTATTGAAGTCCAACCTGAACTTTGCTTCCCGCCTTTTCAACAGCCTTTACCATATGCGCTGCATCTTCAACCGTCGTAGCCATGGGCTTTTCCATATAAATCGGTTTTCCAGATTTCAAAAAACTATCAAGAATACTTGTATGGGTGTAATTCGGTGAAGAGATGATGTAGCCGTCTATTTCCTTGTCCTTCAATGCCTCATCGATATTTTGATAGATCTTTGGTTTTGCATCTGCTCCATAAAGCTTTCTGCAGAGCTTTACTGCTGCTTCAACACTTTTCAGATGCGGGTCATATATTCCGGCAGCATACGCACGTCCCTCAACAAAGGTGCTGTAGATATGGCCTTGACCCATCAGGCCGACACCAATAAAAGCCAGTTTAAACTTTTTTTCAGGGGAAGCTAATATATATTTATCTTCAGCACTTAAATACTCAAATACTTCATTATACACTTTAGTACGGCTATAGGATGCATTGCCAATATATTGCTCCTCTTTGTTGTTCCATAACAAGCTGTTCATTAAAGACTCTCCTAGTTTGTGACCAGATCGATCTGCCTATTCTTTGACCGCCCCGGCAGTTACTCCTGATACAATCTTATCGTGCATAAAGATATATATAACAATCGTCGGGATCATGGTTAACACGATTGCTGCAAACATACCGCCGTAATCATCCCTGAACTCACTGTTAAAAAAGCGAACAGCATACTGTACGGTTCTCACTTCTTGAGATGAGGTCAGGAGCATGGCATATACAAACTCATTCCAGCACCCGATAAAGGTAAATGTTCCGGCTGTAACCAATCCCGGTACCGTCAGTGGGACTAATATTTTGCTGAACCGCTGCCAGAAACTGCACCCGTCTATAAGAGCGGAATCTTCAAGCTCGTGCGGAATAGCCGTCATAAAATTTGTAATAATAAACATGGAGATTGGAATATTTATCGCGGTATAAACGGCAACAAGAGCCCAAATGGTGTTGTACAGCCCTATTGTGGTTATTAAAGAATAATAAGGAACCATAAATGCAATAATTGGAATGAGCACCATAGCAGTAGCAAAAATGAGAAATGATGATTTGAAACGCCATTCTTCCCGTGCAACAGCAAAAGCAGCCAAAGAACAGAAAAACAAATTCAGGGTTGTTGCAAAAGCAGTAACGATAAAAGAGTTTATAAAAAACCTATGCAGTCCGGAAATACGAATAGCATTGATAAAATTTACAAAATTCAAGCTTGTGGGAAATGCCAGGGGAGAAGAAATGATCTCAAATTCCGATTTGAAGGAGGACATGATCAACCACAAAATCGGAAGAAGTGCAATAATCAAATAAAGTATCAGCAATGCCCATTTAGCAACTTTTGCTGTTATTTGCAAAGCAAAAGGAGTGGTGCTTATTGTTCTTTGCTTCATGATGAAAAGGTCCCCCTTACCAGGTTAAAAGAATATTATTGTTGTGCATCTTCAACTGCATCCGATCTCATTCCAAACAGCGTCTGCAGTCCTTTCATGACAAAAATTCCCAGTATGACGAGAAGAACGCCTGTAGCAGCTGCCATCCCGTTCTGAAAGGCAGCCAGACGCTTCTGCATAAACAAAGCCATAACGGAAGTAGCATTCGCTGGTCCTCCGGCGGTCATCAGGAAGGTGGTCTCAAACTGACGCAAGGCAAAGGCAACTGCTAAAGTTTCACTGGATATGATAAATCCGCGCATAGCTGGTAGGGTAATATACAGTTCCTGCTGGAGCACGTTCGCTCCATCGATAACAGAAGCTTCGTAAAGAGTATCTGATATTGACAGAGAACCTGCAAACAAAATAATAACAAAATACCCTACATATATCTGATACGATACAATGAGAGAAGGGAGAACCGTGTTCAGCTCACCGAGCCAGTGCCTTGCAAGATGCTCCATTCCCAGCACATTTAACAAACCGTTTAAAATTCCGTAATATGGGTTATAAATCGCCCGCCATAACATTGCTAAAGCGACTAAGGAAATTATATTTGGCAGAAAAAAGGCTGACCGGAAAAATTTCCATCCCGCAGGTTTTCTCCTGAGAACCAAAGCAATTAAGAGAGCTAGCGGTACTTGAAGAAAAGCCGCCGAAGCTGCCCAGATTAAATTGTTTTTTATGGACAGACGAAATATTGGATTGGAAAAAAGGTCTGAATAATTTCTTAATCCGACAAATTTCATTGGGGAAATGCCATCCCATTCGGTTAAGCTGGTGACCACCAAAGATATAAGGGGATAGACAAAAAAAGTCGTTAATAAAATCAGTACGGGAAGAATAAAAATGATTATCCAAATAAGATTCTTTTGCTTTCGCTTTTTCTGTTTCATTTTTGTTTCCATGAATTTGGTTGAGAACAGCAATCTTAGACCCTATCATATCTTAAACAGCAGATATTGAGTCTTGATAGAGAAATAATACAAAGACAGGCTTTTTAAATTATTATATACAGGTCTCCGCAGCTCAATGGCTGCAGAGACCTTTTCCTGCTGAAACTATATTCAATAACAGTATAAATCAACGTGTCCGGCAGGCAGGAACTACTAGTTTCCCGCTGCTTTCATAAGCTCTATAAATTCTTTAGGAGAAAGATCCTGAAGTACCATAGAACTTAATGCCTGACCAAATTCCTGTACAACATTTACCGGCATTACTGCTTCAATTCCGTCAATCAGGAACGTGGCATTATTGCCAGCCTGAATAAACTGCTGCTGCAGCGGGTCAATATTATCCTCAGGATTGATTTCAAACTGAACAGGTATCAGAGAACCGGTTTCAATAGATCTTCTCTTGCTGCTTTCAGGACTGGTTATGTACCGGAAAAAATCGAGAACAGCCGCTTTCCGTGCTGGATCATCCGTATTAGCAGCTGCTGCACTTGTTAACAGCCATCCAACTTGATGTCCCGAATAGTCCCCGGCTGCGGGAGCTGAAGTCAGCACTGTTTCTTTGTAAACAGCAGGAGCGTTTTGTCTGATATTTGCTACAAACCAGGGACCATTAATAAACATAGCTGTACGTTCATTCATGTAATGAGCGCTGGATTCTCCTGGACCGGCTCCAATAGCATCCAGGGTTGTGTTTCCATCAGTATACAACCGCTTCATTATTGCCGCGGCTTTTTCAAATGCCGGATCATCCCATCCAAGCTCCCAGGCATTCGGACCACCGTAACTTCCAAGAAAATGGGTGAACCACAACATTGATGTCCAAGCGTTAGCTCCACCGGTCATCTGACTCGTGGGTACGACACCTATGGCTTTCAGTTTTTCTGCTGCAGCCCAGAACGCATTCATATCCTTGGGAAATTCTGCAACCCCGGCTTTATCGAACAGACTTTTGTTATACCAGACGGGTGTCAAAGCGTTTTCCATCGGCAGCGATTTAACTTTGCCGTTGATTGTTGATACGCCAAGGGCGCCAGGATTGAAAGAAGCTCCCCAGCCATCTTTTTTCAGTTCATCAGTCAGGTCTAAGAGCAAATTGCTGTCATAGTAGCCTCTCGTGCTCGGTCCTAACTTGAAAAGGAAAAAGTCCGGGGTCTGCCTTGCTGCTAGTCTGGTTCTAATAACTTCTTCTGCGGCATCAGCCTCAGGGTGCGCTTCCAGAACAACTTTTATTTCCCCAGCATTAGCCTCATTAAACTCGCTCACCATTTTTTCAACAATAGGACCGGTTCCCTGTTCCCCTACCCAGTGAGTAGGCCAGGTTATGGTAACTTCACCGCCTGCGGCTTCCTCGGTTCCTCCGGCAAATGCAGGCATCACAACAAACAGCAATACCGCAAGAATACAAACAAATAAACCCTTTTTCATACGCACTCTCCTTGTAGATATTAATTTACTTACACTAAGTAAGTAAAACATGCAAAACAGCACCTGTCAACACAAAATATGGATCTGTTTTTCAATTTATCAAAATCTATATTTTTTTCAGACTTGTTTCAGCTGCTCGACACATCATAAACAAGCCCTCAATTCATCCCGAAATAGTCCTCAAAGACCAGATCGGCCGCACCCCTCCCTGCCTCAATCGAATCGTATACATCAGAATACACATTGATGCAGGCACTGCTGTCACAGAAAAAATCCCCTTCCAGAGCCTCAACCACCTTCGCGGCATAGATTCGAGACATATGTGGAAAGCGGGTCATGATAAGAAAGGAATCGGGTGAAAAAATTCTGAAAAGATTCCGCGCTTCCACCCCGAGAAGGGTTCCTTTTTCCTCAAGCAGCGCGACTGCGGCTGCATGCCCTTCCCCGGCCAGACGGTCGAGCTCCGCCAGATTCTGCACTCCGCAGCAGGCGGCAGCTTCCTGCAGAACGACCGATTCGGATATATACGACTCAAGGCATCCCCTTGCTCCGCAATTGCACTCGGGCCCATGTATATCTATTGCAGCGTGTCCGATTTCCATAGCTGTGCGCCCCTGCACAAGCATCAGCTCACCATTATTGATAAATGCACCGCCGACACCGCTTCTTACCAGAATTGTTATCAGA
>JAIPFR010000077.1 GCA_021736525.1 Spirochaetia bacterium | reverse complement strand
CTGAGAAACCGTTTCAATATGGACTGTTTAATAGCTGTTATCTCTTTCTCTGACATTTCTTTCTCTGACATTTCCAAGCTCCTGCAGGTATTCGGGCCCTCCAGCAATTCCAGAAGGCATAATGCTATCCTGATGCAACATTTTAAAACTTTCAAGTGCGGGTTCTGCAGTTATCGGTAATAATTTCACTTCCGGGTCAGTAAGTCGAAATCGGCATAATCCAAGCATTACTGCTGCACGAGTCATATCAGCAAGATTAGAGCTTCCCGTTTTCCGGGATATATTCCTATGATGAACATCCACGGTTCCTGAGGTTATTTTCAGTTCCATGGCTATGGCCTTTCGACTGAATCCCATACAAAGCCGTTTCAGTACCTGGATTTCCCTGACTGTCAGCTTGTAGCGTATATCAGCCAGCAATTCAGGAATTATACCTTCAGCAATTTTAACCCTGTCAATTTCGGTATCAAGGACGGTACAACGCACCCGTTTGGATGAATTTACCAATTTGATATCGGCAGCCCTGGAATTTTCCCCCTTTACCAGCAAAAGCCAGCTGGTCGGGTTGAGAGAACGAACCCGACTTACCAGCACACCAGCTCCGGCATCTATTTGATTCAAATCGATTATCACCAGCCTGCTTGCCTGGTCCCCGGCATGATCAATGAGAACCTGATGCTGAAATGTGCAGCAAACAAGTTCTGCTGCCCAATTCTGATCAATAATCTCCTGAAGTAATCGCCTTATCGCCCGCCGTCTGGAGAAAACCACTACTGGAATCATCTGCTGCTCCTTTAACAGATTATTCCCGCCCGGCAAGCGCAGGGCGGGAAAGTCATACGAAATATGGTAACTTTTTTCTCACTTTTTCAGGCTTATAAAGACATGTGTTGACAGGTATGCACTGATTTCTCAGATTTAAAATTATACCCCTTGCCTGATGATATTCAAACAATTTTCTTTGGAAAAATCAGCAGCGCCCAACAATCGTTTTCCGCCGCTATCACAGCTCATAAACTTCGATCATAGTTCTCAGCATATCTACCGCCTGATAAATAGCAAAAACTCCCAGAATTATCCCGGTATTGACCGGACTGAGCTCCATCGATGTCGCCATCGAAATAACAGATGTTGCCAGGGCATAACTGACTTTCGGTTCCGAAGCAACATCTTTGAGCCACTGCTCGAACGTTTCCATGGTATCTCCGCCAAATTTGTAATAACGCCAGATGGCCATGACGGTTACCGCAACGGCACCTGCAGCTACGCTTACGGCTGCTGCTGCAGAAATTTTTCCAAAGATCATAAATTTGGGCATAAATGCATACACCACGGCTGCTGTCAGCAGCACAATGCTTCTGGCCACAAGCTGCTGCATATCCCGCATGAAATCTTCCTTATACTCCTCCTTGAGTTCCCGGGATCCTTCATCAATAATACGGGCAAAGTCTCTCCGCACCGCATCAGCATCGGTCAGCAGTTCATTATACACCTCAGCCGGAAGCAGCTGTCGTGCCTGCTCAAGAACTTCATCAACGTCGCCTGTTACAGCTGCTGAATAGCTGAAGGCAAGATATTCCAAACCATTCTCCTCATTGCGGAGTCCGGCTATTACATCTTCCGGGGCTATCGTCGTCCCCAGGCCAGCTTCTCTGGCTGCCGTCTCTAATTCAAGATGAGGTGCTATTATATCCCATTGATCGATAACAGCAGCCTGCACTCCTTCTTCCATAACACCCTGCGAATAGCCTGTTACCTGAATATTTCCTCCTGCAAGAGAACATCCTGCAAGAGAAACTGCCAGCAGCAGACTTAGACTCTTTTTGCCAAATTCTGCAATCTTTTTCTTCATACTGCCTCTCCTAACGAATTTGTATCTTCTGCGTCTCGGGAGAGTTCCTTCTTGTCCCGGAAAGCGTATGCAATCCCGGGAATTACGTAATAGTTCATATCATTTCCCGGCAGCCGTCCGGGGGCAAAACGGCTGACCGACACTCCATCAGAAAAAACTCCAAGGTATCCATCCAACTGCGAGACCTACCCGATAATCACCATACCCAGGCACCAGATCCTGTATGTAGTCCAATGAATCCCCGAAAGTACCCAATGGATCTCTCACAATTATTGACGGTTCAATATAGAAACCGTTGGGCAAAGCCAATGTATAGCCGAAAACCAATTCAGCCATATAGTGGTACTGCTGCTCCGGCAGCTTATCACCAATAAAACCGACCCCCTGAAACAGGGAAATGCCGGTCCAGAAATTTCCGTTACCCGGGTAGTATTTCAGAAGAATACCGATATCAAGCAGCACATAATCATCTTCTGCAGCCGTATCAGCTCTGTTCAAATTAAAAACTGCAGTTATGGGCAAATCCATGACAAATCCATCCGTCACCTCAATCCTGGCTCCTCCCCGAAGATATAGATGATCAGACACAATAAAGTCACTTGCTCCCAGATCGGCAAACAGTCCTAATCTGATTGCGTCATCGGCTCCCGTCGGGACACTGTCTGCGGCTGAGACTCCGGCCTCAGCCGAAACTAATCCCCCAACGGCTGTAAGGAACAAACACAAAACAGTAATTAATAATTGTTTCATAGATAACCTCCGCCTCCTTTAATAGATTTTTTTCCTGCAGCAGCCCCCTTGTCCTGTTTTGCTCATTTTCTCCTGCAGGATTGCCAGGGATAAGGATATTCCCTTCCCGGTCGGGAAACAATTCCCGGTTTCAGGTATTTTATCTCCCCATTTACCATGAGAGAAATTTCATGTACGATAAGTACGGCAGGTTCTCTTGAATTTGATTGCTGTGATAGATACATCCCTGTAACCTGCCTCAAGAATGAGAGTTTTCACTGTGTGCGGCATTCCAAATTATTTAGGCCATTTTTTACAAACCAATGAGATAAACGGAAATTATATGAGATTACTTAAAATTCTGGCAGGCTTATGTGTAGTTGTGGTAATTCTGGCAGCTGCTCTGCAGATAACCGTTAAACGGGTTGCCTCCGGTAAAATTGAAGATACGATAAGAACCCAGATTGGGCAGATAGGGCTGAAAGACCTTACTTTCGGCAGTATAACCATTGATTTACTTGACAGCAGTGCTGAAATTACGGATGTCTACTCTCCTATCTATCTTTCTGGAGAAACAGTTCCCTTCGGGTCATTCAGCGCTCGACTTGCAGAACTAAAGTTTTCCCTGCTCGACGCTGCCACTTTTATTACAGGAGCCAATACTATTACTGAGGGCAGTATTTCATTTACCAAGCCCGTCTTCTCTCTGCAGGGGAATATCCCCCTTCAAACCTCTGCTGAAACAATTTCTCTGGAATTTCAGGGAAGGATTACTGCATCAAATATTTCACAAATAAAATCGGGCGGTATTGATGAGCTTCTGAAGGATGAGCAGACTTTTATTGTGCGCCTTGGAGAATTCTCTCTGACCAGCGCCGGAAATACACTGCTCCCCACTTTTCTGGAGGGGCTTAATACCAGAACCATGCCGGTAAGCGGTTTTGAAATTGCATTCCTTTCCTCCGCACTGCTGCCGGACCTGCCGATTACCCGGACGTTTATCAAGAAGGTTTCGAACAGTTCAGTCATGATTGATCCTAAGCAGTTTTCACGGGTAGCCGCCCTTACTCTGCAGATGCTGGGCATTGAAACTGAAACACACAAAGGAATAAAGTCTGATGGAGTCGTAAGGGCTACCGCCAAAGGTTCTGAACTGGTTCTTGCAGGGCTGCTGGAAAACGATCTGGGAGATATTGATGTCTATGGTTTGGGTAAACTTGATTCAAAGGAAGCCTCCAGCAGTATTATTAATGAACTCTCACTGGAAATTACCAATCTAGATGAAGATCTGTCTCAAATGATCGGAAAGAATTTCATCAAAATAACTCTGGACGCGCCTATCGAGCTTAAAAAACTGATTCATGGTGTCTATTCTTTTTAGTTCCACTCATTATTCGCACTGTTTACCAATCCGGTAATTCTCTGCTGCACGGCAATACAGTTACCTGAAGCAAAGGAAAAAGAATCTCCATTGCTGAGGACTAAAACAACTCTCCCTCTGCGTTTTGAAGCAGTTCCTTTTTCAATTCCCGCATCCGCATCTGTATCCACGGCGGCAACAGCATTCAGTGGCACTGAAAACATAATTTCAAGGACACCGCCTTTTTTGGCAGCAAAGCAGATCTGATTATCTGCCACGCCTAATTTCCCATAGGGCAATAGTCCCTGGGTGAGTTTTTCCCGGCTTTCTTTCCTTTCACTGGTTTCAAAAACACGCTGCTCTCTAGACATAAAAGAGACGGTGCCAATAAAAACCGCATTCCGATCGCCTGTCAATCGGATAAAATGCCGCAGAGGCACATGGAATGTCACCATATAGAAAAAATAGGTCAGGGGAACCAACAGGGCAGCAAGCAGATAAAAAACCCAAGCATATGCAAGAGGAAAACGGATAAAAACAAGGGCTGCTATATCCGCAAGCAGCAGGAAACGACTTATATTGCTCATTGAGCAATCCTAGCAGAATAATCGACAGGGGAAAAGTCTTTTTCGTTTCCCTTATTGAATAACTTTACTTTCGCGAGTATCTTATGATGATGAATATACCTGTGTACCCAGATTCAGAATTGCTCACGCTTCAGCATAAACCTTATCTGCAGCCTTTGCTCAAATCGCTGGAAAACGGTATTTCCGAATTTACTTTCGCCAATCTCTATCTGTTCAGGAATCATTATACCTATCGGATTTCTCAATACACCACTCCTTCGGGATATACTATCCCGATACTATCCGGCTCAAACCCCGGTTCCGCTTCGAATGCAGGGGGGGCTGGTACTGGACAGCAGTCGGCAAAAAAACCGGAATCAGAAAATTTTGTCATGCTCCCCTTCGGATTTCCTGGGTTACGCCTTATAGAGACCATCCTTGCCGAAAACTGCTATATAAAAAATTTCCCCGAACAAGCCGCTGAACTGCATAGGATTGTACTGGAGCAGCTCGGGTACCGTGTTGAACAAGACCGAGGCAATTTTGACTATCTCTACTATCGTCGAGATCTTGCTTCTTTAAACGGTAAAAAATTCCATAAAAAACGAAATCTTGTAAATGCCTATATAAACAATTACAATTACGAAGAAAAAAGGATTGATCCCGGGCTTCACAAAGATGCCCTCTTTTCAATTCTCGAGAAATGGAACAGTGATCGGCATCAGGATGCTCAGGGAGATTTTGAAGCCGCCTATGAGGCAATTGAAAAATTTGAAGAGCTTGAGCTTCGCGGATGCATCACCTATACAGACGGGAAACCGAGCGCCTATTCGATGGGAGAAATAATTGCGCATGGAACGATGTTCACTATTCATTTTGAAAAGGCTGATGATACCTACAAAGGGATCTATCAATTTATCAATCGTTCGTTTGCCGCAATGCTTGTAGACTGTATTGAGGTTATTAACAGGGAACAGGATCTGGGAGATCCGGGACTTCGGCAGGCAAAGATGAGCTACCGTCCAACCAGTTTCAT
>JAIPFR010000007.1 GCA_021736525.1 Spirochaetia bacterium | reverse complement strand
TGAACCCTAAATGAACCCTAAATGAACTGCCTCACAATCAGTCCGGGTTGATAGGATATCACCACTGCCTCAATTTTCTTCGTAATATTGTCATCCATCCAGCTGTTTCTCTTTCTTTCCCCATTTTTCAATCCCCTAATCCGCTATGCCAGTTAACAGGCGTATAGTGTGAGATTGTAATATCTTCTTTCCCTGAGGTATTTTAAAAATCCCTGCCTTGACTTTGACGGAGGATAGATTAGTATATTAGTGGGAGAAAGTAGTAAAAAGTGGTAGATTATTTCAGATAAGTGGTAAAAGAAGTTTTCAAGGTGGGAGCAATGCTTACAGGAGAATACAGGAACATGATTGACGAAAAGGGGCGCATTCTTATCCCTTCCCGTCTGCGCAGTTCCATAGCGGGAAATGCTCTTGTAATAACTCGCGGTATAGAAAAAAGTCTTTGGATGATGCTGCCCGATATGTGGAACAACTTGAAAAACCAGATAATGAGCGGACCGGGGGCTATGTTCAACGCCCAGAACCGCATTCTTCAACGCAGGATCATTGCTCCGGCTCAGCTCTGTGAAATAGACAAAGCAGGTCGAATCAATATCCCCCCCCTGCTGAGAGACTCAGTCAATATTCACCCTAAAGAGGAAGCCGTTATCCTCGGTATAGAAAGCTATCTGGAATTGTGGAGCACTGAGCAATACAACATGTTCCTCGAACACAGCGAGGACGAATTTGAAGCCGCAGCAGAAGCCCTTGGCAATATGCTTTACGCCTCAGGATCAGGAAAACAATAATGAAAAGCGATGTACTGCATTATTCCGTACTGCCGCGTGAGGTGTTGGAGTATTTGGGTCCGGCATTGGAAAATGCAGGAAACGATCAAAAAGATAATCCCCCTCTATTAATTGACGGAACTCTTGGAGAGGGCGGTCATAGTGAAATCTTCCTTAAAGAGTTTCCCCGGCTGCACGTAATCGGGCTTGACAGAGACCGCGAAATAATAAACCGGGCAGAAAAACGTCTGGAACCCTACAGTTCACGCTTTACGGCAGTTAATGTCTGGTTTGACGATTTTTTTTCTGACCCCTTCACCGACCCCGACATCGACCGGTTTGGTGCCGCAAAATCGCCCGATGCGATTCTCTTTGATTTCGGGATATCAACTTATCATTATGAATTATCAGGGCGTGGGTTCAGCTTCAGTAAAGATGAACCTCTCGACATGCGGCTCGATCATGACTGTTCAATAAATGCTGAATATATTGTGAATACCTACGATCAGGATCGACTGGCAGATGTGATATATCAATATGGAGAAGAGCGGTACTCACGAAGAATCGCAGCTGCAATAGCAAAAAGAAGAAAGATGAAAGCCGTATCAACTTCAGCTGACCTTGCAGACATAATAAAAGGATCTGTTCCCCGTAGTTATCGTTATGGGCGGATACATCCGGCGACAAGGACCTTCCAGGCGTTGCGAATCGAAGTGAATGGCGAACTCGACAGAATCGACAGGGTTCTCGAGAATGCTGTCAATAGTCTGTCGCCCGGGGGAAGGATCGGGATAATAAGTTTTCATTCTCTGGAAGATAGACGGGTTAAGCAGATGCTGAGAAAGTTGGCTGTCGGCTGCGTCTGTCCTCCTGATGCTCCCCGATGTGTTTGCGGAGGCTCCCCGCTGGTAAAACTGTTAACCAAAAAACCTGTCAGACCTGCAGAAGATGAGGTCCTGGAAAATCCTGCTTCCCGGAGTGCCCGTTTTCGCTGCGCTGAAAAACTGCCAGCTGATAATGGGGGTAATGATGAAGAATAGGCGATTAAGGAGATTATCCATACTGATTCTTGCTGTATTTCTGCCTGCTCTGAGTCTTTTTCCCGTTTATCAGGCTGCCGTGAACCGACACCTGCAGCTGGAAATTGAAAGCATGGAAATTGAAATGCAGCTGCTGTACGAGGAAAGCAGAATATTGGCGGCAGAAAGGGCAGAACTCGCTTCCCCGGACAGGATAGCAAGAATTGCTGAATTTGTGCTCAGCATGAAAAAAGCCACTGAAGAAAATTTTGCAATAATACAAGTACCTGAGAGGGATGAGAAAGAAAGGAGGAGCGGCAGCTGAAATGAACAGAAAAATCTTTACTGCGGCGGAAATAGCTGCCGTCACCGGCGGCAGGCTGCTCTTTGGGAGCTCTCTTTCAAGCAAATGGGTTTCTGATGTTGTCGTTGATTCGAGAGCTGTCAAAGACGGCTCCCTCTTTGCAGCGCTTCATGGTGAGAGAACAGACGGGCATAAACACCTCAAATCAGCGGTAAATGCGGGTGCTAGGGTATTACTGGTTGAATTGCAGCATATTCCCAGGGACCCTGGAACACAGCTGGCACTGCAAAAAGCTGCTGTTGTTGTTGTAGATGATACCTTGAAAGCTCTGCAGCAGCTCGCATCGGCATGGGTAGCAACCCACAATTCTCTGACGCGCATAGCCATAACCGGGAGCAGTGGAAAAACTACAACAAAAGAGATGATCAGTGCCATTCTTTCTGAACTGGGCAGTACCGTGAAAACCCCGGGGAACTACAACTCTGAAATAGGACTGCCTTTATCTCTATTCAATATTGAGTCACATCATCAGTTTGGTGTGTTTGAAATGGGAATCAGTGCTGCTGGAGAAATGGATCGAATGCTGGAAGTCTATTCTCCTGAATACAGTATGATGACCAATGTCGGGACAGCTCATATTGCAAATTTTGGAAGTATGGAGGCCATCGCACGCGAAAAAAGTAAAATTTTTCATACAGAGGTACGCCGTGGATATATCAACGAAAACAACGTTTGGAAGGGGTTCCTGCGAGATCTTCGAAGTCTGGACTTTCGTGAATTCGGTCGAGAGGGTACCAGAGGTTTTCAGGGGGCGGAATCTCTTGGTTTGCAGGGATGGCGAATTACATACGAAAATCGAGAATTCCACCTCAAACATGTCGGTCTCCACAATCTGCTCAATGCTTTAGGAGCAATTGCGCTGACTCGGGATATAGGAGCCGAACCATCGCATATAGCGCATGGTCTTGAATCTCTCGATCCTCTTCCCGGCAGGAGCCGGGTAATGTCCGGAAAGGTTACAGTAATTGAGGATAGCTACAATGCCAATACAGACTCATCAGGAAAAATTCTTGATTACATGCGGCACCTCGATTGGAAAGGGCGCAAAGCGGTTGTTCTTGGCTCGATGAAGGATTTAGGTAAGATATCACAGGCTGCTCATGCCCGTCTGGGGATTAAGGTGAAAAACTTGTCTCCCTCTGCGGCATTTCTGTACGGCAAAGAGATGGAATCAGCCTATAGGGTTCTGAAGAACTCACATTCTGTTCAGCAGCTTTTTTTCACGGAATCGTATGATGAGCTTGAGCATGCTGTTTCGTCATATGTGCATGACGGAGATTTACTGCTTTTAAAAGGCTCCCGGGCAATGCAGATGGAACGGCTGCTTGTGCCGTTGGGCTTGGTTTCCTGAGAGGTGCTATGGGAGGGTGAACATGATGGTACTATTATTGAGGGCAGAAATGAGCCAATTCGTCATACAGCGCGGATTGGCTGCATTTGCTGGTGCCTGGATAATTACCCGACTGATTGCCAACCCGTTTATACACTTCTCCCTGAGGCAGAATCTGGGACAATTCATTCGTGCAGAAGGACCTGAGTCCCATAACAGCAAAAAGGGTACTCCTACCATGGGCGGGTTGGTTTTCATTGCAGGACTCTTGATAGTATCGTTGTTTCTGGTTGATTGGCTGCAGGCTCGGATGTTGCCCCTTTTGCTGGGGATGGTCCTGTTCGGATTGGTTGGCTTTATTGATGACAGGAAGAAGCAGCTTCGAAAAAACTCAGGGGGATTGTCTGCAGCGGGAAAAATACTGCTGCAGGCTTTAGCTGCCGCAGTAGTGCTGATAAGCATCGAAAGTACTTCTGTAACAGATCCAACGCTGCTTTATTTGCCATGGATGGCTGGTGCCGCAGTGGAACTGGGAGGGTGGTATTATCCCCTTGCGGGAATATTCATACTTTTCTTTGTTAATTCTGTAAACTTATCAGACGGCCTTGATGGACTTGCTGGAGGCTTGGTAATTCTGCTGATTGTTTTTCTGGTCATTCTGCTGCAGATGGGAATGGGCACTGCTGATGCTGCAGATAAATATTTCCGATCAGAATTCATTGTGCTGCTTCTGGGGCTGGCAGGTTGTCTTTTCGGTTTCCTGCAGTTGAACATGAAACCGGCAAAAGTTTTTATGGGTGATGTCGGCAGCCAAAGTCTAGGCGGCATTTTAGCGGTATCGGCGATAATGCTTCATGCCGAACTGCTGGTTCTGGCTGCCGGTGCGGTCTTTCTTGCAGAGACGCTTTCGGTAATTCTTCAGGTGGCGTCTTTTAAAATTTTCGGAAAAAGGATTTTCCGGATGGCGCCGCTGCATCATCATTTTGAATTGAAAGGTATGGCTGAAAAAAGAATTGTTGTCGGATTTTGGGCAGCAGGAGTAGTAAGCACCTGTTGTGCCTTTATTATGTATGCCTTTTTCCTGCGATAGCAGAATCAATGGATCAGGATCTGAGGGGATGGACAGTCTTTGGATAGATGCAAACTTCTAACCAAAACGACGCTCTTGCTTTTTGCAAGAGCCTCCAATATAAGGGATTGGTTGAATGATGGAAAATCAGCAGGCAGAAAACAAGTTTTCCTCTTTTACTCTGCTTTTTTTACTGATTGCAGTTCTGCTGCTGCTTCTTGCAACCGGTCTGGCTTCTCTCTATTCTGCATCTTATGACAAGGCTATGCGTCTGGGGCTTCAAGGCGACTACTTTTTCCGACGACAGTTCCTTTTCTCCCTAGCCGGTACAGCCGCAGCAGTCGTAATATTTTCACTTCCGGTTCGGATGATCAGGCTGTTAATACCACTGGTGCTGGTTGGCAGCATGATCTTGATGCTGCTGACCTTGTTTACCAGCCTGGGAGAAACACAGCTGGGCGCAAGAAGGTGGATCACTATAGGTTCAATCGGGTTCCAACCTTCAGAGCTGGTCAAGGTTTCTACAATTCTGTTTCTGGCAAACTATTTTGATAAGCATCAGGACCAGCTCAGACAATTCTCCTATATCATCTATCCGGCGGCTGTTGTGGGAGCTTTTGCCCTCATGATTTTCATGCAGCGCGATTTTTCAACTACTGTTATTTTTCTGATTGTATGTTTTTCGCTGTTTGCAGCATCTGGAACAAAATTATCCTATCTTGCCTATCTGGCTGCACTTGTCGGTATTCCTGGAATTTTGCTGCTTTTTACAGAATCGTACCGGGTTCGTCGTCTTATAGGCTTTCTTTTTAAGGATTTTGACCCCTCAGGTATAAACTATCAGGTTAACGCGTCACTGATGGCAGTCAGATCGGGTGGGCTGATGGGAAAAGGATGGGGCAACGGTGAATACAAGTACGGACTGCTGCCTGAAGTTCAGTCCGATTTTATTTTTGCATCCTTTGTAGAAGAAACAGGATTCATTGGAGGACTTTTTGTTCTTCTTCTTTTCGGGATGATAGCCGTTACAGGTTTTTACGGAGCTGCCCGGTTAAGGGACCACGATCGGTTTCTTCATTTTCTAGGAATAGGGGTGACAAGCTTAATCGTCTTCCAAGCATACATGAATATTGGAGTTGTTATCGGGGTTTTTCCGCCAACAGGTATTCCGCTGCCGTTTTTCTCTCAAGGACTGACGAGTCTCATAGTTAATCTTGGGATGGGAGGACTGCTAGGTAAGGTTCTTGCAGCATCAGGCAAGTATCGAAATCCTAATGCTGAAAAATCTCCGGATTCCAACTTGGACCTTCAGGAGGTGCTTTATGAGTAGTCTGTTTTTTTTAAGAAAAAATCAAAAACAGCAGGAAATAAAAAAGCGCCCATTTCGCCTCCTGGTAAACATTATTATTGGTACTGCGGTACTTGCTTTAATAATTTATCTGATGTTTCAATTTATAATTAAACCGAATATGGAGATTAAAGAGGTTGTTATCAGCGTCAGCGGGGCTCAAATACCATTTCCAGAAGAAATATACCAGATGGGGGAACGCCTGAAAGGGATATCATTCAGCGAGGCCAGCCCGGGAGCATTGGAGACTGCCTTCAGCGCCCTCGATGAGATTCTGGCAGCGGAAGTAGTACGATCCTGGAATGGTAAGCTGTCGGTATCGCTGTATCCCAGACCGGCATATTTCATTGTTGAGACTTGGAGCGGAAACAGTTCAGGGGTCAGCCGGCGCATTCCAGTCGATCGGAATGGACGACCCTTCTTTGCGTCTGATGATTATATGCACTATTTCATCAACAGGGTACCGATCATAACATTGAGAGAGCAGAATGCCTTTACAGACGAGGAATGGCAGGCATCTGAAGGGCTGCTGCAGACTGCAGGACTGCTTAGGCAATTACAGGCAGCAGATTCAGAAACCTTCAGCTTGATAACAAGGGTAAAATACGATAATAATAGTAATCAAGAATCAGCTTCGTTATTCGTTGCCATAGCTGAGGCGCAAATTGAATTTCAATTCAGTCATGATTTGGAATTTGCCCCGCTGCTGGCTTATCTTCAAGCGGTTGCCGGCATGGCTGACAACCGGGTTGGTGGTCATGAATTCGGAGTAGTGTCAATTTATGGTAATTCAGCGGTCTGCAGGCTGTGAAATTGTGTCCGGTGATTTGATTTGTTGACGGGGAGATGAGGGCAGCGTGGAAAATCACATTGTAGGTCTCGACATTGGAAACTCAAAAATTTGTGCCGTAGCAGGAAGTGTCGGTCGTGAGGGCGAAGTTCGTATCGAGAGTGTCAGCGAAAGACCTTCAGAAGGAATCCGGGCTGGTTCTGTTGAAAACATTGAGACTGCCCTGAAGGTTGTAGCTTCAGTCATAGAAGAAGTAGAACTGAGGACAGGGCGTGAGCTCCAGCATTTGGTAGCCGGTATAGGTGGACAGCACATATCCGGTTATAATTCCCAGGGAGTTGTCGGCATCAGCGGGCAGAATCAGGAAATCCGCAAAGAAGATATCTATCGTTCAATGGAAGTGGCACGTGCTTTTGATCTTCCGCTGGATCGTGAAATTCTCCACACGCTTGTACAGGATTTTCGGGTAGACGGAAGAGGCGGAATCAAGGATCCCATTGACATGCTCGGGCATAGACTTGAGACGCGGGTAATGATTGTAACTGGTGCCCTTTCGGTTTCACGGAATATCAGAAAGTGCATTGAACGGGCCGGATTCCAAGTACAGCGCCTCATTTTGCATCAGCTGGCAGATTCGGAAGCAGTTCTGTCCCAGGAAGAAAAAGAGATGGGATCATTGCTTCTCAATATTGGCGGCGGAATGACTAATATGATCGGGTTTATCGGCGGTTCGCCCTATTATGCCGGGGGCATAAATATGGGAGGAGAGCAGGTCACCGCGGATTTGGCCTATATCCTGAACAAGCCGAAAGGCCTGGCCGAAGAGCTGAAATGTGAACATGGATGCTGCTATGGTCCACTGATCGGCAAGCATGAAGATATTATCATCCCTCAGATTGGCGGGTGGCCTTCAATAAAAATGCCTAAGCGGGAGATTTGCCGTATAGTAGAACCCCGGATGGCTGAAATTTTTTCCATATTGAAAGGTATTCTGGCAAAGAATAGAACAACGGGATCCAGCTCCTACGGGGGGGGGATAGTAATTACTGGCGGAGGGGCAATGCTGCCGGGGACCGTTGAGCTGGCTGCGGAAATTTTCGGTCTTCCCGCACGACTTGGTCTGCCCAAGCCCGTAGAGGGAATGGAGAGCCGTTATATTGATCCTCAGTATGCTACAGCAATTGGTCTGGTTCTTCATGAAGCAAAGCGAAAGGGTGATATTGGTCCGCAGAAAACAGCCCGCGGCCGGGGAGCCTCGTCGCAGGAGAGAAAGAATCCGCTGATAAAACGGATGAAAGATATATTTGATGTGCTTTTTTAAAAAAAGTCTTCTGGAGCGGGTCACAAATAAGCTGCCCGGGCTCGCCGCGGAGAACATAAAGTTGGAATACCCTGAGGGGAATAATGAGGTTTCCATGAAAACCTATCGGAGGGATCATGAATATTGAGATATTTGAAGGCATTGGAGATGCGGAGGAGAATGATCGGTCTACCCCGACTGACATTAAGGTGATCGGTATCGGAGGCGGCGGGGGGAATGCTGTAAATCGTATGATAGCAGCAGGATTGAAAAAAGTTCATTATGTAGTTCTCAATACCGATATGCAGGCATTGCAGCGATCAAATGCCCATACCAGGATGCCGATAGGTTCCAAGCTCACCAATGGACTCGGCGCGGGAGGTATTCCGGAGATAGGCGAGCAGGCTGCCAAGGAATCCGCCGAAGAGATAAAAGAATTGCTGGAAGGAACCGATATGGTTTTTATAACTGCGGGTATGGGAGGGGGTACTGGAACCGGTGCTGCTCCGATAATTGCGGAAATTGCAAAAGAGATAAATGCCCTGACAGTCGCAGTTGTTACAACTCCGTTTACTTTTGAGGGTAAGAAAAAATTGCTGCTAGCCTCTGAAGGCATTGAAAAACTCAGAAAGAGTGTCGATACGCTCATCATAATTCCCAATCAGTATCTTCTCAAGATTGTGGAGAACAATACGCCGATTAAGCAGGCCTTTCAGATTGCAGATGATGTGCTTCGGCAGGGGGTGCAGGGTATCAGTGAGCTTATAACAGAGCCTGGTGAAATAAATATAGACTTTGCAGATGTTCGAACCGTAATGAAGGGGCGCGGTGACGCTTTGATGGGTATTGGAATTGGTGAAGGGGAGAACCGTGCTGTGGATGCCGCAAATTCGGCAATAAATAATCCGTTGCTCGAAAATGCACGGATCGAAGGGGCCAAGGGAATTCTGGTGAATTTAGCTGGGGGTGACGATCTTACTTTGAAGGAGTACCAGGACGTGGTCGAAATCATCACCCAGAATGCTGATGATGATGCCCTGATAATAGCCGGGCAGGCTTATAATCCCGAACTTGGTGACCGTCTCAAAGTAACCGTAGTTGCGACGGGTTTCAACCGTCAGAAAGACCTGGCAGAGACGGCAGCGACTGAAAAGAGCAGAAAAAAGGAGTTGGGTGTAACCCCGCCGCCGCGTCAGCGAGAAGCGGTTGCACCACAATCGGCAGTACCCGGGCACCAGCGGGATGAAGTAATATCCATAGACCGCTGGGAGGATCTGCAAAGGAAATTGGGCAATAATGAAGATCTGCCGGAAGATTATTCGTACCCTGCGGTATTACGCTATAAACAGGACAGCGGATCGGATACCTAGCGCATGCTGTCGGTTACGGTGAGCAGCAGTCTGCTTGAAGCCTATGAAGATTACCTGACACTTGAGCGACGCCTTTCCTCTTCAACAATACGTATGTATACTCAAGAGACTCGCAGGTTCCTCAATTATCTTGATAAAAGGAATGTTTCTTCGGACTCCTTTGATTCGGTTACCCTGATACAGTATGTTTCAGAACGCACCCGTGGGAAGACAGCCCGGCGGACAACTGCCAAACTTCTCTCAATTATCCATTCGTATTGTTTGTTTCTCATCGAAGAGAGGGTTAGAAACGACAATCCATCGGATAAGCTTGAGTCCCCGAAGTCAGGCAGAATTATTCCTGATGTTCTGGAGCTGGTCGAAGTTGAACGTATCCTGGATGTGATTCCAACCTCAACTGTTCTTGGAATCCGTGATAAGGCATTAATTGAACTAATCTATTCTGCCGGACTCCGCGCTTCCGAGGCGGTAGGCCTGCATATGGGTGATGTTATTATGGAGGAAGAACTGATCCGGGTTGTTGGCAAGCGGGATAAGGAGAGGCTTCTGCCTTTGGGCAGGCGAGCGGCAGCAGAATTGAAGGTATATCTCAAGGAATCCAGACCCCATCTTGCCAATGCAAAAACTGTAAATGATGCAGTATTTCTGTCTGCACTGGGAAAACCGCTTAACAGGAAGAGTCTTTGGGTCAGGTTCAAGAAATATGCCGCAGATGCAGGATTATCGGCAAAAGTACATACTCTGCGACATTCGTATGCCACACACCTTCTTTCCGGAGGAGCTGATTTGAGGATTGTCCAGGAACTGCTGGGACACTCTTCCATAAGTACCACGCAAATATACACCCATATAGATCGAAGTCATCTGCAAAGCCAGTTTAATGAATTTCATCCGGGTGCTAATGGTGAGAAAACAAAATCAAACTGAATATTTTAAGAAAATATTGAAAAACTGAATTTTTTCTCCTTTCTTCTGAGTCTTTATATATAAGACTTTTTTTGCAAGGAGAAAATCATGATTTCATTAATTCAATTAACTGTCAGCAGAATTCCCAATCTTAAAAGTTCCGAACGTTCTGCGCTTGCCTCAGAACTGCCCGATGCCTACGCACTCAATAAGATCAGTCAATATGAACTGCAGATACTCCTACGCCGGCCGATCAGGATAAAGCATTATGATCCTCCTCAAATTCTCAAGGAAGCTGAGGATATATTTCGATGGATTGAAGGTCACCACGCTTCAGCGGTATGTCTCGACAACCTGGTCTATCCGGCAATGTTGAGAGAGATTTTCGATCCACCCTATGTTCTCTATTATTTCGGCACCCTTCCATCGGTATCGGTTCCTGCCTTTGGCATCGTTGGAACTCGAAAGGCATTGCACAAGTCCGAACAGGCGGCCTTCAGACTGGGCTTTGAAGCAGCCCGACTGGGTATACCGGTAATTTCCGGTCTTGCGGCTGGAATAGACTTTGCTGCCCAGACCGGAGCTGCCGCAGCCGAAGCCTTCGGGGGGACCTGGAGCGTTCTTGGAAGCGGTATAGGACGGATTTATCCTGCGGCTTCGAGCGGTCTGGCACGACGTATTTTAGCCAACGGCGGCGGTATTATCAGCGAGTTTCCACCTTTGGAACCCCCGCTGCGGTGGCATTTTCCCTCTCGCAACCGAATCATCAGCGGCTTGAGCAGAGCTGTATGCATTATTGAAGCTCCAGAACGATCAGGATCGCTTATTACTGCAGACTATGCTCTCGAGCAGGGGCGGGATGTTTACATCCATCGTGTAGGACTGAAATCTCCGCTATCGGGCGGTACGAAAAGACTTGCCGAAGAAGGGGCTCCCGTACTATCTTCAATGCATGAGGTGTGCAGTGATTGGGGTTGGGACCCGGGTCGTGTACCTGAACTGAATCAAATAGTTACTTGGGGGCCGGAACTGCGCAGAGTCAAATTATTGGCATCGGGAAAGTGTGACGGGAATTACTGCCGTTTTCAAAATACCTGGTACAAAGTACACTGCACAGGTTGAATTGTATCATGAATGAAATGATGGAGCTTTATCTCAACTATCTCGATGATGTGAGGGGCGTTTCTGAGAAAACGCTGGAAGCATATGCTCAGGATTTGGCTAAGCTTCATCAATTTTGTGTTGAAAACGAGATTGACACTGAAAAGATGTCCAATGAGCAGGCCCGCAGATTTATAGCAAAACTTATGAAGGCGGGTTACCGACCGAACAGTGTAAATAGAATTCTTTCGGGAGTAAAAGGGTTTTTCTCATATTGCGTGAAATTCGACTATTGTGCGGCAGATCCTTTCTCCAGAATAAACAATTTAAGCGGAGGACGACGACTGCCGGCGGTTCTGACACGGGAAGAAGTTCAGCGCATGATTGCTGCTGCCGGTAATGATTTTTCCGGCATACGCGACAGGCTGATTTTCGAAATGCTCTATTCAACAGGCTGCAGATTATCGGAATTAACGGGTATGAACCTGAAAGATCTCAACTTGTCAGAAAATTCGGTTCTAGTTCATGGAAAGGGAGGAAAAGACAGATTTGTATTTATTACCCCTTCAGCCCATGAAATACTGGATGTGTATCTTCCTCTTCGAGGGAGAAGACAGGAGACAAGACCAGTCAGCCAGGAAGATCGCCAAGCACTATTGATCAACAATCGGGGAAGGAGAATGTCTTCTCAGGGAGTGCATTACATATTCAATAAATATACAGCTGAGCTTGGCATACCTAAACATATTACTCCGCATACGTTCAGACATACCTTTGCAACCCATATTATGGAAAACGATGCCGGCATACGGGTGGTACAGGAACTGTTAGGTCATGAGCATATATCAACAACACAGATCTATTCCCATGTCAGTTCAAAGAGATTAAAGGAAGTCTACAGGAAAAGTCATCCGCACGGGTGAAAAACAGATGTTCAAAGACAGGGGATGCACCCGAATACACAAGGAGCAAACGTATATGAGTTTCAGGGGAACTACAATTCTCGCAGTAAAAAAAGACGGTAAAACAGCAATAGCAGGAGATGGACAGGTAACTCTTGGAGAGGCTGTTATGAAAGGCAATGCCCGCAAGGTGCGGCGGATGTATCATGACAGAATCATAACCGGTTTTGCCGGGGCTACGGCTGATGCATTTACCTTGTTTGATCTGTTTGAGAAAAAGTTGAATCAGTTTAACGGCGACCTGACCCGGTCGGCAGTGGAGATGGCAAAAGAGTGGAGGACTGACAGGACGCTTCGCCGGTTGGAAGCAATGATGCTTGTGGCCGATTTGGATAAAATATACCTTATTTCAGGAACAGGGGATGTCATTGAGCCTGAGTACGGTGCAATTGCCATAGGCTCTGGGGGGAATTACGCCTATGCAGCTGCCAAGGCATATCTTGACGGTTCTGATCTTACTGCAGGCCAGATAGCACAGCGGTCATTGCAGATTGCCTCTGAGATTTGTATTTACACCAACGATAAGATTATTGTGGAGGAAGTCTGATGACCAATAGAAAAGATCTTGACACCATGACCCCGGCAGAAATAGTTGAGGAACTTGATAAATATATTATCAGCCAGGACAAGGCAAAACGGGCTGTTGCCATTGCATTGAGAAGCCGGATTCGCCGTAAAAAACTTCCTGACGATATCAGAGACGAAGTATCGCCGAAAAATATCATAATGATCGGCCCTACAGGGGTCGGTAAAACTGAAATTGCCAGAAGACTCTCAAAATTGAGCGGTGCTCCGTTCATTAAAGTTGAAGCTACTAAATTCACCGAAGTAGGATATGTCGGTCGCGATGTAGAATCTATGGTCCGTGACCTTATGAGTGTAGCTGTTTCGATGGTAAAAAGTGAATTGGCAGAAAATGTCCGTGAAACAGCAGAGAGGAATACTGAGGAGCATATCCTTGATCTTCTTCTGCCAGGTGTCGGTGTCGGGGTTGGAGTAGGGAAGCAGGAAAACAAAGAACAAGCCGGTAAAGAGAACAGCCGTAATGTCTTTGTGGTAGATGACCGCGGACAGGCAGCCAGAGAGTCGGCAGTTGGAGATGCTGCTTCGGGAGGCGAGACTACTACACGGGATAAATTTCGTAAAATGCTTAGAGACGGCAAACTTGACAGCCGAGAGATTGATGTAAATATTTCTCAACGAGGACCAAAGGGCATAGAGCTTTTTGCCGGCGGAAATATGGAAGATATGCAGAATGCCCTTAACAGTCTGGGCAGCATCTTTGGCGCGAAAAAAAAGAAAAAGCATGTGACAGTAAAACAGGCCAGACAAATCATCCTTGATGAAGAAATGGAAAAGCTGATTGATACCGATAATGCATCTGACATAGCCCGGGAGAGAGTTGAGCAGATGGGCATTATATTTATTGATGAGATTGATAAAGTGACCTCCGGCAGCCGCGGTGGGGGAAGTGGTCCAGATATCTCCCGGGAGGGTGTACAGCGTGATATCCTTCCGATTGTAGAAGGATCGAAAGTCAGTACAAAGTATGGTATAATAGACACGTCACATATATTATTCATTGCAGCGGGAGCCTTTCATATAAGCAAGCCGTCCGACCTGATTCCTGAACTTCAGGGGAGATTTCCAATCAGAGTTGAGCTTGAAGACCTGACAAGTGCTGATTTCTGCCGGATTTTAACGGAGCCTGAGAATGCTATAACCCGGCAGTATGTTGAACTGATGAGAACCGAGGATGTCGAGCTGATTTTCACAGAAGGGGCAATTCAGCGTCTGGGTTCGATAGCTGCTGAGGTAAATTCCCGGACTGAAAATATCGGAGCCCGGAGACTTCAGACGATCATGGAACTCCTGCTTGATGAAGTCTCCTTTACAGCATCGGATTTAGCCGGTCAGACAGTAACAGTAACAAGTGAATATGTTGATGAGAGGCTGGCCGGTATTGTAATGAATCAAGATTTGAGCCGGTATATTCTTTAACAGGAAGAACCATGGAATACTTTACCGTAACAGCGGGAAGCTATGAAGCGGCTGTAAAAAAAATCAGAGAGCTTTATGGTTCTCAAGCACGGATTCATAGCCGGAAAACAGTAAAAGGGAAAAGTAAGGGGCTGTTCAGGCGCGCTTCCCCGGATTTTGTTGAAGTGGTTGGCTATCTTTCTTCCTCAGCCTTAATCTCTACCTCAACAATGCCAGTTCCCGGAGAGAATGAAAAACAACATGCAGCTCAAGCGCCTGTGGAAGATGCCGGCTTAAGGAGTATCAGTGAAGAGGCAGTAGAGACCGCCTCATTCACGGCGGCAGCACCCTCCTCTGGAATTGCTTCTGTCCACCAGGATGCAGCAGCTGGCAGGGCCCTTGAGGAACTGAAAAAGGTCAGGAGAGAACTTGCCCGTGAGCGAAAAATTAACAAGCAGCAGGAGGATGCTGCTTCAGCCCTGAAGGATATACTGCTTGAAAATGATTTTTCCCGAAGCTATATAGATCGCCTGACCTCTTCTGTTTTCAAGGGTCTGACAAGCACCCAGCTGCGTGATCGTCTGCTGTTGGAATCACGTGCTCTCGGCTTTATTGCAGAATCCTTCCAGATAGATATGGATGCTCAGGACGAGCTTTCTCGAATAGTTGTGCTCATGGGCCCGACGGGAGTAGGGAAGACGACCACGATAGCAAAAATCGCTGCTCATTACCTTTATAAACCTGTCCGTAAAAAACCTGCCCCGGTACAGGCAGGGAGCCGTCGGGAAAAGAATTCTATTTCTATTGTATCAATTGATAACTACCGGATAGGTGCTGTTAACCAGATTGAAACATTTGGTGAAATTCTTTCAGTTCCCGTAACCCAGATAAATTCCCCGCTTGAGTTGGACAGGTATTTGCGGGATAACAGTCACGATGACCTGATCCTGATCGATACCATCGGTAAAAGTCCCCGTGACCAGGATATTTTTGATGAGATGCATAGAATTTTGTCAGTATGCGGCAGCAGGACCGGCTATAGGGGCGGCGGAACGAAGGTGAAGCCCCGCTTTTTCCTGACGCTTTCGGCTTCCATGAAAACTGCCGACATGCTGAAAACCGTAGACCGTTTTATTCCTTTCAGAGTGTCATCGTTGATTATAACCAAATTGGATGAGACGGAACTAATGGGTAATATTCTATCGGCTGCATCTGACAGCCGGCTTCCGATAGCTTTTCTTTCAACCGGGCAAAAAGTGCCTCAGGATTTGGAACCTGCTTCCGTGGGTTTTTTCATGCGAAAGCTGAAAGGTTTTACTGTGGATCTGGAACATCTGAATTTCGGCGGCTTTAAGGAACCTCAAGCTCTGCATCAAGCCGCTCGCCTGGAATGACAAGGAAATTGGTTCTGCTGCTGGCAGCCAGACCTGCTGATACCAGATCCTCCGCAATTTGACCGACTGCCGGAGCTGCGACTGTGCTTCCGTATAATTGACCTGATTTTGGATTGTCAACGGTGATATAAATAATAAATTCGGGATCTGAGGCTGGAAGCAGGGCAATGCAGCTGGCAAGTACATGACTGGCTGAATAGGTGCGGGTGCCCGGATCTAATATCTGGGCTGTGCCGGTTTTGGCAGCAGTAGCGACATCTTCAGCTTGTGCATGGACAGCCGTGCCGCCCGGTTCTGTCGCCGCGGTCATCATTTCGAGTACAGCTTCTGCTGTATCTGCACCGATAACCTGACGTATTTCGTTTTTCCTGAACGACTCCAGTATTTTTCCTTCTGGTGATGCAATTCTGGAAATTACTGAAGGCTGAAGAAGCACTCCTCCATTGTCAAATGGTGTCGCTGCTGCAGCCATCTGCAGGGCCGAAACACCTATTTCCTGCCCGAAGGCAATTGTCGGCAGAGTTCTTCCTGACCAGTTTTCCGGAGCTGCCAGATATCCAGCGGTCTCTCCCGGGACAGGAAGATTGAAAGAACTTGTAAAACCGAAATCCAGAAGTTTGCGGTAGAAGTTTTCTGCATCTGTCTGCAGGGCATAGTGAGCAATGGCCCCATTGCAGGAGTATTTAAGAATTTCACGCGGACCAACTGTACCATGTGGTGCTACGCAGCTGATTACTGACTGCTTTCCGTTGGGCATGGTAAAGGAATAGGACCCGTCACAGATGAAGTATTCATCTGTCTGAGCTTCTCCAAGATCGAGAATAGCAGCGAGAGAATAAATCTTGAATACCGACCCGGGTTCATACATCGATACAGCAGGGCGATTAATGCGCTCTTCGGGAACCGTCGAAGAATACCTGTTAATGTCGTACCAGGGGTAGGAAGCCCATGCAAGTATTTCACCGGTGTCGGAATTCATGACCAGAGCGGAAATTGAATCCGGATCGTGCTCCTCGGCTATCAGTTCAACCTGGCGGTCAGTAAAGAACTGAATGCGCATATCGATGGTAAGATAGATATCATTACCGGTTGTTATTTCTTCATCGGGCTGAGGAAGTGGCGACAGAGTATCATTAAAATAGTATTCCAGACCTTCAAGACCTATGTTGTCAATTCCGGTGAACCCGATAAGCTGTGAGGCATGATGCCCCTGAGGGTAGAATCTGCCATAGCGTTTTTCAATAATAACCCCCGGAAGAAGACCTTCTGAAATTTCAGCCTGAAGGGATTCCATCTCGTCTCTGCTCATGCGTTGTTTTATCATTGCATAAGTCGTTTTACCCTCCATTTTCCGGAGAATATCCGATTTCGTCATAAAAAGAATTGGAGAAAGAGTTTCAGCGGTCTTTTCAAGCGATTCCACTGACTTGAGCATTACGGCGCAGGTATAGTAAGGTATCTCCAGAGCTAAAATGGTTCCGTTTCTGTCATATATGGAGCCTCTAACCACTCTGGATGCTATCAGAGGTGCTGTGTAACCATTTACTGGTGAATCCCTTGTTTCCCGGGATAGCGTGAGCTGTCCCAGCCTCCAGGCAAGAGTCATGAGAAGAATTATGGTCAGGAGAATGAATAATGGAATAATCGGTTTTTTCCCACTGGTACCCATAGGAAAAATATATTAGTATTTACTGTAACAATTGTCGATAGGAAGTCAGGGGAATGCGCTCTTTCTGAATCAAACGGAAACGAGATGGCAAGGATCTTATTACATGGATGGAAATAAACGAAATGCATATGATGATATGAGTCCCGGAGCTTTTGGAAAGGACTATAGTGATAAAAAGTTTATTTTCATGAAGCGCCTGGTTTCAATTGTCATATTTCTTTTTATTGCTGCATCTATTGCAGGAATTGTTTTTCTTTTGGCTGATCCCGAGAAAAGCGTGTCTTCGCAGGCACCAGGCTTGAAAACTGAATTATCTTCATCAGACAATCTCGATACCGGTCTTATGTCTGGTAAAGTTGTACTTCCTGAAGCTGACGTACTGCTTGATGTCGAGGCTGAAGCAGTGATTGAAGGGCATCTGAGTGATGAGCAGAAAGCAGCAGCGGCAATCGCCTCAGAAGCAGCGGATGCTGACTCCACTGACGTACCGGAACAGGAAGCAGCCGCAGATACATCTCCGGCAGAAGTTCCTGTCAATGGGGCAGCAGATTCTCCAGCACTTCCCGTAGAGTCTGCAGAGTCAAGTACTGACGCTGAGAATAGGGATGGGGCAGAGGCAGATTCGGATACCGTTGTATATCGTGACTATACCGTTAAGCAGGGTGATACCCTGAATCAGATAGCATCCCGGTTTGGAATTCAACCGAGAACTTTGATCAGTGTAAATGGGATACGTGATGTTAACCAGATATCCACAGGCATGCGGCTTAAAATTCCTGATCGTGATGGGTTAATATATACTGTAAAATCGGGAGACTCACTTTCATTAATAGCGTACTCCTTCGGTATGGGCTATATACCACTGGCTGAAGTAAATGGTCTCACTTCCGATTTGATCAGACCCGGAGACAAGCTTTTTGTGCCCGGCCGGCTGATCAGTGAGGAAGACTACAGAATGGTAATGAAGACGTTATTTATCAAACCTTCTGAAGGACAGATTCAGGTGCACTACGGCGACGAGAAAGAAGATCTGATTACCGGTGAACTTTTCGTTTCAAAGGGGATAAGCATCATATCAAGTACCGGGACACCGGTACTGGCCGCTATGGAAGGTGTTATAACAACCGTTATAACAAATCTGGCCACTGGTCTCGGTAAACATGTATTGATAGAACATGAAAATGGATACCAGACGCTCTATGCACATCTTGATACCGTCTCAGAGGGAATAACTCCAGGCTCCCGAATACCTCAAGGTGCCGCAATCGGTACTCTGGGCAGAACAGGCAGTGTTATCGAACCGCAGCTCTATTTTGAATTGCGCAAAGATTCAATCCCTGTTGACCCTGAGCAGTATTTTTAATTCAGGCAATTCAATCGAGCCCTGTATCCGGATACGCCGCTGACAGGGACAGGCAGATGCGGCGGTTCTGAATAATAATCATGAACCGCAGCAGTGTTTGTATTTTTTACCGCTGCCGCAGGGGCAGGGGTCATTTCTTCCAACTTTTTCAGTCACTCTCCGTACTTGTCCGGAAGGAGGCTGTCCTGCAGCCGAGGCTTTCGGACTTGCACCGCCGAAAAGTCCTATGTCAGAATGCTGTGCTGATATGTTTCCAGACGGCAGGGTTCTTTTTGCGGATGCTTTCGGCTTCTCGGAGATAACTACCCGTATTGCCAGCTTGGCCATGGTTTTTTTGATTTCCCCGAGCATTGAGTCAAAAATATCAAAGCCCTCAAGCTTGTACTCCAGCAGCGGGTTTTTTTGAGCATACGAACGCAGGTAAACGGCTTCACGCAATGCTTCCATCGTTTCCAGGTGATCCTGCCAGCGGGAATCGACTTGCTTGAGATAGTGATACCTCAGGAAACCGTTAAATATATCACGTCCGATTTTTGAAGCTTTTTCCTCCAGGTTGGCAGCAGCTGCATCGAAAAAAATCTTTGCAAGCTTTTCAGCACTGACTGCACTGTCCAATTCAGAAACGTCCACAGAGAGACCAAAGGTCTCAAAAACGGTTTCAGCAGCAGTTTGAGCCTGTGAGACCTGAAGTGTTTTTGTACCTGCTGACTCTTCAACTATGTCGTCAATCATTTCTTCAGCCGATGAAATAATTCGTTGGATCAAGTCATTGTTTTCCAGGATTGCATCGCGTTGGCTGTAGATAAAATTCCTCTGCTCATTGAGAACATTATCATAATCAAGGAGATGCTTTCTTATATCGAAGTTGCGCTCTTCCACTCGTGACTGGGCTTTTTCAATAGCCTTTGAAATCATAGAATGATAGATAGGCTCACCGGTATCCATTACCTTGCCGAGCATGGATTTCAGATTGTCCCTGGCAAACAGACGCATTAAGCTGTCATCAAGGGAAAGGTAAAAACGGGAAAAGCCAGGGTCACCTTGTCGCCCGGAGCGGCCTCTCAGCTGATTATCGATTCGTCGGGATTCGTGCCTTTCCGTTCCAAGGATATAGAG
Organism: Spirochaetia bacterium; assembly: GCA_021736525.1. Taxonomy (GTDB): domain Bacteria; phylum Spirochaetota; class Spirochaetia; order JABMQR01; family JABMQR01; genus M55B182. The sequence goes on along the minus strand of JAIPFR010000007.1, from coordinate 14,421 downwards.
TCCGCCGAGATCTTTTACCTCCTGATAATCCTTTCTCCACTTAATCACTTCAAGGGCATAGGCTTGATCATATTCCTTCTGGGAGGCTTCTGTTCCGCACCGCTTGCGGGCCTGATACTCAGGATTACCGCCAAGTTTAATATCTGTTCCGCGTCCAGCCATATTTGTCGCGATAGTTATAGCGCTTTTTGATCCTGCTTCAGCGATTATTGCGGCTTCTCTGGAGTGGTTCTTGGCATTGAGAACTTCATGACGGAGCCCGCGTTTTGTAAGAAGCCTGGAAATCAATTCAGAAGATTCAATCGAAACCGTACCAATAAGGATTGGCTGGCCCTTCTGGTGCACCCTGTCTATTTCATCGATAATTGCCTCATATTTGAATTTTTCGTTGAAGTAGATTAGATCGTGCTGGTCATCACGTATAACCGGGCGGTTAGTAGGTATAACTACCACATCAAGACTGTAAATTTTTGAGAATTCTGATGCTTCCGTATCGGCAGTTCCTGTCATACCGGAAATTTTGTCGTACATACGGAAAAAATTCTGGAAAGTTATTGTAGCCAGAGTCCGATTACGTCGTGCAATCTTGATCCCTTCTTTAGCTTCTATCGCCTGATGAAGACCGTCGGAGTACCGTCTGCCATGCAGGATTCTTCCGGTAAATTCATCGACAATCTGGACTTGTCCGTCAGCTACTACATATTCGACATCCTTGTGGTATAATCGCAGGGCTTTAACAGCCTGGGTGGCATAATGGATATATTCAAAATTTTCATCAGAGAAAACTGAGCCTTTAATAATTCCATGTGAGTTGAGCAGTCGTTCTATTGAATCCATTCCTCTGTTGGAAAAGGTGACCTTTCGCGTTTTTTCATCAAGCTGATAATCACCGTCAGCTTCTTCGAAATAATCATTTGTTTCGGGGTCTTTGCTGCACTCCGTCAAACTGGCAACAATACGGTTAACATCGAAGAATTTTTTGGTATCATCTTCTGCCTGGCCGGAAATAATCAGCGGAGTACGGGCTTCATCGATAAGAATCGAGTCAATTTCATCAATTATGCAGTAGGAATGCTTAGGCTGAATTTTCTGTCTGATATCCTGCTTCATATTATCTCTGAGATAATCAAATCCAAATTCGTTATTTGTTCCGTAGGTAATATCCCTGGAATAGGCAGCCCGACGTTCTTCATTTTCCATTGAGGAAAGAATAGTACCGACTTCGAGTCCAAGATAGCCGTATACCGGCCGCATCCAGTCGGCATCACGTTCGGCCAGATAGTCATTGACCGTAACTATATGAACCCCTTTTTCTGTGAGTGCGTTTAAATAGGCAGCCGGAACACAAGAGAGGGTTTTTCCTTCTCCCGTTTTCATTTCCATGATTTTTCCCTGATGAAGTACAATAGCGCCCAGAAGCTGGACATCATAGTGACGTTCGCCGAGAACTCTTCGTGCTGCTTCCCTTACAAGGGCGAAAGCTTCCGGCAAGAGGTCATTCAGCAGCTCACCCTGAGAAAGACGCTCTTTGAAGCGGATTGTCTGGCGTGGGAAATCCTCGGGAGAAAGGGCGGCTGCCCAACTCTCCCTGGCATTGATCTCATGAAGAACTGGTACGAGTTTCTTCAGGTCCGCTTCCTGTTTTGTTCCAAATATTTTCTTTAATATGATATTTTTAGCCATCTGATTCCTCTATATTGCTCACATACTATAAGATTACTGAAAGAATCGCAATAATGCAACTTGAACTGATGTATGTTTGACTCTGGCAAAATCAACTGGTAGAATTACCAGCAGACAAGAGGAGGCCGCTCAAGTGAAAATTGTAACTCCCGATACCATGAGCATGGTGGATAAGAAAGCACAGGAGCAGTACGGTATACCCGGCATCCTTCTTATGGAACAGGCTGGAACGGCTGTCTTCAATGCAGTACAGGCGTATTGCTCTCAGAGCGCCAATATTGTCTTTCTGGCAGGTCCCGGGAATAATGGCGGGGATGCTATGACTGCTGCCAGGGCAGCGGCTATTGCCGGTTACTGTAGTATATCAATAGTACTGATCAGGGAGAAACTCAATGATATAGCCTCTATGCAGGTGGAAATATGCCGTAAGCTGGGGATTCCTGTTATGGTATGGGGTGAGCCTGCTGCACGGAAAGTCCTTCTTTCTGCAGATATAATGGTTGACGGCATTACTGGTACAGGGATTTCCGGGGCTGTTCGCGGGCCGGCAAAGGAAGTTGTAGAGTTTTGTTCCACCGGCAGGGCAGATGGCCTGCTGAAAGCTTTTATTATAGCAGTTGATATACCAAGCGGTATGTACGCGACTGGTGGGGCTGAGACTCTGGTAATTCCCGCAGATCTGACGGTTACCATGGGACTTCCAAAAACACCTTTTTATCTTCCCCATAACCGGCAGCTCTGTGGACAGATCGAGGTTGTTAATCCCGGGTTCCCGCCCGATCTCCTTCTGGAGGCAAAGGAAGCAGCTTTTTTACTGCCGCCAGATGTTGTTTCCCTGAGCCCTATGCTGAAATCAGATTTTAAGAATTCAAGAGGAACTGCTGCGGTGTTTGCAGGGTCTGCCAAAACTCCCGGAGCGGCAGTTCTTGCTGCTTCAGCGGCGCTGCACATTCGGGCAGGATTGGTAACCCTGTACACAGAAGAAGAAGTCTATCCAGCTGCGGTCGCGGCCAATCCCTCGGTTATAACCCGTAAACGGAGCGAAGATGTTATTTCGGCTGCTGAGCTGTCAGCCTCTTACAATGCTGTTCTAGCTGGACCGGGGTGGGGCTTGAATGAGAGTAATCGCCGACAGCTGCTGCAATTTCTTGAATGCTCTGTTCCTGTTGTTCTGGATGCCGACGCACTGACTCTTTTCAGTGAATTACTGAAAACCCATCCATCAGGTGCCGATGCATGGAGCAGGGGAAGGGAAGTGGAAGTGGAAGTGGAAGTGGAAGTGGAAGGGGAAGGGGAAGTGGAAGGGGAAGTGGAAGGGGAGAAAAAAGGGGCACTGATACTGACTCCTCATCCCGGTGAATTTGAACGTCTTTCCGGCATAAGCACAAAGAAGACTCCTGAGAAAATACCTGAAGCTGTGCGTGTTTTTGCAGAAATGCATCATTGCACGGTAGTTTATAAGGCCCACATGCTCTATATAGCTTCTCCTGACGGGAAACTGGCGGTACTGGAGGGGCTGAATCCGGCAATGGGTACTGCAGGATCTGGTGATGTGCTGGCCGGATGTATTGCAGGTCTCGCAGCCCAAGGTATGGATCCGTATACTGCCGCCTGTACTGGAGCAGTTATACACCAGAAAGCAGGTAAGGAGCTCTATGAAAAAGCCGGTATTTTTACCGCGGATCAGCTTATTCCGGAAATTGCTTTACTTGCCCGTTGAAGTCGGGCTTCCCGGTGTAAATCATAATTGGCAATACTTTATGAGTTGTATCCTTTCCAGGTTTTCATGTGTTTGAGAAATATGGTATTACTTGACCAGCGGCACTCTTTGGATTAAGCTGGTATTAATAATGACGGGAGAACGAAATGATACAGTTTTATGTTCTGGCGCTTGCTTTTATGCTTTATGGTGCTGCGATTTTGTTGGCTGATGAGTATGGTGAAAAGTTTAAAATATTATTGAGAATCAAAGAACTTCATCTTATAAATCAGACTTTTACTATTGTTATGATCGTTCTTACCGCTGTTGTCGGACTGCTGAAGCTTATAGGTCCCACAAGTCCCGGACCGGTTGTTATCGGGGATTTTCTACCTGCAGTTAATCTGCTGGCTCTTGCAGTTTTTTTCGCATTTGACGTAAAGAGATCCAGGCAAACTGAAGATAACGGGGATCAACCTATAGGCGGCGGAGATGGGGATGAGCTGTTTACCGACTCGGATGCTCTGAATAAAGTAAAATCCTTTTACTATAAAAATAAGAAAATACTGGGGTATACAACTCTTGTTGTTGCTCTGTTTCATTTTCTTTTTCCCGGGGCGGTTCTTCTCTAACAATCTCTATCAGGCAGGTGACGATGCAGCAGGAAAATAAAACCAGAATCTCGGCAGCCGGTATCGCCAGACGCGGTGATACCTTTTTTACGGCATTACGAAAGCCCGGTACATCAATCGGAGAAAGCTGGGAATTCCCTGGTGGAAAAAACCGGATAGGGGAATCAGCAGAGCAGACGCTTGTACGAGAATTTCAGGAAGAATTCAAGGCTGATATAATTGTCAAATCAAAATTTTTCCAAGGATACTTTACAAACAAGCATATCGATTATACGCTTCAGGCTTGGGAAATTAAAATTCTCACTGCTGATGATCATCTGGTTTTAACTGAGCATCAGTGCACTGCCTGGAAAACAATTGAAGAGCTGAAAGCCTGCAAGATGGCGGAGTCTGACCGTCAGATCCTGCAGGCTTTATTATCATTTGAGAAAACCTCAATATGATTTCATTTCAAAAGAGGCTGCTTTTTTAAATAACCGTTCCGTCTGGAATGACAGCATTTTTTGGAATTACAATTATCCCGTCCCTGATTGTGTGGGTTTTGTAAACTCCGTCCTGTCGATCGAATGAATCAATTCCAATACGGCATCCGTCTCCTATGTGAACATTCATATCCAATATTGCCCGACGAATTATTGTACCCCTGCCAATACCGATATCCGGTATTCCCTGACGTCTGTTTTCAGCTTTCTGTGCATCCGATTCATAGTGATTTGCTCCCATGCAGTAAACTCCGTCAAGGTTAGCTCCTGATTCTATCAGGGTGCGTACACCAATAACTGAATTGACAATGGATGCATTGGTGATAATACTGCCCTCACTGGTAAGTGACTGACTGATTGTGCAGAAGTTTACTTTCGTGGCCGGTAAATGCCTTCTGTGTGTATAAATCGGCATTTGCTCATTGTAAAAATTAAAATCCGGAGTCAGGGATGCCAAATTTAGGTTTGTATCGTAAAACGATTTAATGGTTCCGATATCCTCCCAGAAATCATCAAATACATACGTATGAACATGGAATTTGTTCAGTGTATTAGGGAATATTTCCTTGCCGAAATCCGTTTGATCATTGTCAAGTGCTTTCTCCATGGCATCAGCATTGAAAATGTAAATACCCATTGAAGCCAGATAATCCTTTCCGAAAGCATTAGCCGGGTTAATCCGGTTAGCAGCTAGAAGTTCAGGGGAGGCTTTGTACTCTTCAATATTTTTTTCTATCGGCGGTTTTTCAAGAAAGGAGGTAACTCTTCCCGATTTATCAGCTCCAACAATGCCAAAACCCGTTGCTTCTTCACGGGAAATGGGCTTTGCGGCAATAGTGAGATCCGCATTATTATCCATATGAATTTTAAGCATTTCTCTATAGTCCATCCGGTAGAGCTGGTCACCGGAGAGAATAATATAATGAGATGGTTTCTGGTCCCTGAAATGGCGGAAGTTTTTTCTCACTGCATCGGCTGTGCCCTGATACCAATCCTCGCTCTGAGGAGTTTGTTCTGCTGCCAGTACTTCGACAAAGCCCTGAGAAAATGTGTCAAAAATATACGTATTTGAGATATGGTTATGAAGGGAAGCGGAGTTGAATTGGGTCAGGATGAAAATTTTCCGAATGTCACTGTTTATGCAGTTTGATATCGGTATATCCACTAACCGGTATTTTCCGCCAAAGGGAACAGCCGGTTTTGCCCGGTCTTTCGTAAGCGGTTGGAGCCTGGTTCCTTTTCCGCCGCCAAGTACTATTGCAAGAATAGATCTAGTCATGTTGTACTCCTTTATGCGTTTGCAGTGCGGTTTCATAAACCTGCACATAGCTATGAGCTGATGATTTCCACAGAAAGCGCTCTTCCATTGCCCTGCTGCGAATATCCCGAAGTATTTTTTCAGGCTGTTTCCAGAGCTTCATAATTTCCTGCATACTCTGGTAAACAGCCTCACCGGACATTAAATCAAAAACAAGGCCGGTACCCTCAGAATAATCATCTGAAAACTGCTTAACCGTGTCGGCAAGACCTCCTGTCCTGCGTACAATTGGTATAGTACCATATCGCAGTGAGTATATCTGATTCAAACCGCAAGGCTCGTATCTGCTGGGCATGAGAAAAAAATCTGATCCCGCCTCAATCAAGTGAGCAAGATAATTACTGAAGGTGATTTTAACAGACAGGTTCGGGTATTTTCGCGATAATTCTGTCAGAGCCTGCTCTATAGCCATTTCTCCTGTACCCACAATTACCATCTGAATCGGATAATCACTGATGATTCGTTCAAGAGCAGAGGGCTTTCCTCCGCAGAGTTCTCGAAATCCTTTCTGATCTGCAAGACGCGATACCATTCCAATAAGTGGGACAGAAGGATCTTCTTTCAACTTCATTTCCTGCTGCAGGAGCAGTTTGAGCTGATTTTTATTTTTCTGATCATGAGATGAGTAATTTACTGGAAGCAGAGAGTCGTTTTCCGGATTCCATTCTGAATAGTCAACACCGTTTAAAATCCCCAGGAGGTCATCACTTCTTGAGGCCAACAGTTCATGGAGGCCTTCTCCAAATTCTTCTGATTGAATTTCAGCAGCATAGGTCTCTGAGACGGTTGTTATTTTATTGCTGAAACGAATTCCAGCTGCCAGAAAGTTGATTTCTTTCACCGCTGCAGAATCATTATCAGCAGGAAAAATGATCGAGTCACTGTCCAGACCAGAAAGATGAATATCGTGTTTTGAAAATTTGCCCTGATAGCCGAGATTATGAATAGTCATAACACTTGCTGAATGCCTAAAGGGTGCATAGCTTAAATTACTGCTATATTTTTTCAATAATGGTGGAACCATACCTGTCGGCCAGTCATGGCAGTGGAAAATGTCCGGATACCAGTTAATTCTTCGACAGATTTCGAAAACTGCATAGCTGAACAGGGTAAATCGAAACATATTGTCTGAATATGTCAATGGTCCGGAATTGCCGTAAATTCCTGATCGGTCAGTAAATACTGGATGCTGGAAAAAAATGAATTCAACAGCTTCTATTGTAATAACGGCTATTCTGAAAGTTGTATTAATGGAATCTGTTGTGAGATTTATGTTCCAAGGTAAGTTTTCAAATCCTTCCGCCGGAATAAAACCGTAGTAGGGAATAATTATTTTAACATCATTTCCTGCAAGGGCCAGTTCCTGGGATAGCGCTGTTACAACGTCAGCCAGACCTCCGGTTTTTGCAAAAGGAACTGCTTCACTGGTTATCATCATTATTTTCATATCTAAATTAGACCATGTAAACAATAATCCGTCAATCAATTATAGAATCTAATTAAGAGTATTTGACAGATAAAGACAAGAAACGAAATTGCCAGTTGGTTGTTATTCAGGCAGGATAGTATTCCGGCATCAAAAACAGATTATATACCATATCTTTGATGCCGGATTGAGGAGTATGTTAATCGTAGGAGTTGCCTTCAAGTGCATCGATGTACTGGGCTGCACTATGACTGGCAACGGCTCCTTCTCCAGCAGCTACAATCAGCTGGCGGAAGGGAGTAGCCCGCACATCCCCAACTACATAAAATCCTGGCAGCGAGGTTCTCATTTCCTGATCGGTAATCAAATAGCCGGCTTCATCCTTTTCCAGATTTTCGGCTAAAGCTGTTTGGGGTAATGAGCCGACAAAAATAAAAACCGCAGCAAAATCTTCTTCATATTGCGAATTATCTGCATTATTAAGCAGTTTGACACTGGTTACTTTTTTTCCGTCTCCGCCAATTTCCACTACTTCATGGTTAAACCGCACATCAATTCGCTTATTATCCAGAACGCGTCCGGCTAAAGCCTTTTGAGCTCGGAAGCGGTCTCGTCGATGAACCATTACTATGTTGTCACTTAGTTTAGAAAGAAAAAGCGCTTCATCACAAGCTGCATCACCGCCGCCTACGACAAGCATTTTCTTTCCGCGAAAAAAAGGACCGTCACACGTAGCACAATAAGAGACCCCTTTACCGGAATAGGTTTCTTCCCCTGGAACGCCAAGCTTCCTGTGTTTTGCACCGGTAGCAAGAATGACGGCAAAAGCTTTTTTTTCACCTTTGGTTGTGTCGAGCACAAATACATTCCCTTCCTTTTTTATGGAATTTACCGTTGCATTGGTTATTTCTGCCCCGAAATTCAAAGCTTGCTGGGTAAAGCGCTGAGTGAAGTCAAAACCTGATATTTTTTCCGGAAAACCAGGGTAGTTTTCCAGGTCATCTATGATAAGGGCTTGTCCACCGGGGGCCATTTCCTCTATGAGTAGTGTTTTCAGATTAGCTCGCGCACCATATTGAGCAGCGGTCAAGCCCGCTGCGCCACCGCCAACCACGATAATTTCAGCATCAAGTGTTTCCAAGCTCATAGTCCATCCTCCATGATAATTCAGAAAAATTGAGGTAATTGTAATAATCAAAGATTTTCAGCAATTTTTTCTCATTTGTATACCTATATATATCGTAAAAAACAGGTAAAAAGTAAAGTGAAAACAACAGGAAAAGCCCGAAAACTTACAAAAATGGTAATGTATAGAAAAGGGGTGGAGCTATGTGCTGTTTCTGATATAGAGTGGGCCCTGATCAGCACTGTCACTCCCGTTAGTTTCAAACTGCCGTAAACCAGCTTCTATGAGAAATGGAGCTGCAGGTATAGAACCTGCAGCTGAAATAACTGGGGAATCAGTCGGAAGCCCCGTTTCCTGAAGGAGCATAAGAAACCGTTCGCTGTCTGGTCCTGCAAGAAGTATATCGTTGCAGTGAATCAGATAGTTGTTAAGTAAATCTTCCGGAGATATATCAAGATATTCACTTACTCGATTGCCGGATTTATATAAAGCTGCGTAATAACGCTGTTTTCTGGCATCAATTACCGGAACAGTAACTCTTTGTTCTTCATTATGATTACCATAGGCAAGGCCCGCGGCTGCAGCAAGAGCATCGAGAGTTGGAACCGAGACGAGCGGTATCTGCAAACCAAAAGCCAACCCCTTTGCGGCTGCCATTCCTATCCGCAGGCCGGTAAATGAACCAGGACCACGGGTAACTACCAACAGTTCAAGCTGCTTAATAGTAATTGATGCTTCGGTGCAGAGTTCAATGACAGCGGGCATGATATGCTCAGAGTGCTGCAGCCCGATCTGGCGATAACGGGAATAGAGTTTCCCTCGAGCCTCTAATGCGATATCCAGCATAGTACCGGAAGTGTCTAAAGCAAGAATGTTCATAGTGAGGCTCCCCGAATTTCTATGATACGATCCTGATTTTTTTCTATTGAAATATCGATTGATATGGTTGAATCAGGAAGCAGGCTGTCAATAATTTCACTCCATTCAATAATCGTAACTGCCTGATTATAAAGCAGTTCTTCACCACCGAGCAGCTCAAATTCCTCCGGATTATCGAGACGGTATAAGTCTATATGAAACAGAGGATAATTTCCGTTGTACTCCTGAATTATAGTAAAAGTCGGGCTGGTGACTGGTTCCGTTATTCCCAGGGAAAGAGCTATGCCCTTAGCAAGTATCGTTTTACCCGATCCCAACGGACCCCTCATCGAAATTATGGTTCCTTTCTGACAGAGTTCTCCAATTCTCTTCCCAACCTCGAGGGTCTGCTGCTCACTATGTGAAATCAAGCTCAGCAAATCGGTGGACATGAGTCAGGCCTCTGAAAGCTTGGAAATATAGTCCGCAGCTATTGCATCATCAGGATCAAGTTCCTGAACTATCAGAAAAAAGCGGAGAGCCTCATCAGGATTGCCTTTTTTCAGCTCAAGTACCCCAAAGTTTGATATGATTTTCGTGTTTTCCGGTTCTATTGCCAGTGCTTCCTTTAAATGATTATACGCTTGAGTCAAGAATCCAGTTTCCATACAGCAAATAGCCAGTTCATTAAAAATATCGGTAGTATACTTCTCCAGCTCAAGACTTTTTTCCAGAGCATATTTTCCTTTTGAATACTCTCCCAGTCTCCTGTGCGCCCATCCCTTGAGAAACCAGGCATTCCAGACATGGGGATTCCTTTGAAGGAACTGATCTATGCGAGTTATAGCTTCTGGCTCATTTTCGAGCATTATGAGATCGAAAGCTTCAGTAAACAGCTGGTCATCCTGACTCTGCATGCTGATCCGCTCAGTAATTTCCCGGATTTCACTGCTTCTTTCATCTTCTGGGGCCAAACCCAGGAAAAACTCAAAATGTTCGCGGGTTTTTGAAGGATTCTGGTTTTTAAGATAAAAATACCCTGAATAAAAGTGCATATCCGGATGATCAGGATGAACCTCTAAACCTGCAGTGTAGGTTTCAAAGGCCTTGCTTAAATAGTTTTCTTTTAGCTTGCTGCCAGTTTTCCTCGCGATTTCCGCCATCTCTTCGTAGAGAAATGCAAGGTTGAGAAATGTGAAAGGTTCTTCAGGGGCAAAATGATTCAAAGCGAGAAATATTTCTTCTGCTAATAGAAAATCTTTGTTTTCTGCTTTAATAACTCCAGTTTTTGTCAATTCCGGAATAATGTCGGGCTGCACAGCATGAATAAATTTTCGGTAGTATTCGATATCACTATGGTCCGGTTTATAGGCAAAAATCCTGAGCATGGCTGATACAATCATTTCCCAGGAGAGATTAGTCAAATCGAGTTCTGACTCTCCTTTCGGTATTTCAACTGGTATCAGATGATTTTCATCAATAATAAAATCATCAATTTTTCGTCCAGTTCCTTCAGGAAGGGAAATATACAGAATGTTTTTCAGCTGCTCAGGAATTTCAGGGTTGTCTTTAATGTTCATTGCATTACCTCTCTCGTCGGGGGGGGGGCGGGCAACTTGGAAACCGAAGAATATTGAGGCAACTTTAAAAAATGTAAGCATTCATTAAGTTTTCTCAATATAGGAAAAAAACCCGCGATGCCGATTGAAACGTAATCTCTTGAACTTCATAGGTTCAAGTGGGTCTTCTGTAACCTGCATCCTGTTCCAAGTACATGGATCAATTCAACAGGAAAACGTTGAAGTCCCTTTTATAATAGTTGACCCAAGAGATTTGTGTTTCGCCCGCACACCGCAGGAACTTGTAATCTTCAGTGATCAATCAGAATGCGGCTATTCGATTTCATGTGATATCAATTCGATCAAATCGGATGCCAGCTTGTCAGCTTTTTCCAGCTCAGAAAATTCAGTCTGCTTGATCTTAACCAATTCTTTGTTGGCTTTAATAAGTTCATCTGCTAGGATGATATTCAGGAGAATGCTGAGTTTTAACGGATCTGCTGCAATGGAAGCAGTTTTCAGTAATTCAGCCTTCTCCTCTATAAACGATATTGTAGCGGAAAGTTGTTCAGGGGGTGCATCAGTACGAACTGACAGCTTGTTCCCTAAAACGGTTACCCTGACTACATGACTATCCATGCATGTTTCTCCCATAACTGCGGCTAATAGAGGGGGATATCCTCGTCCAAGCCCAGATTGATGATAATATCATCATTAGGGTCATCTTTCGGTAATTCCAGATCCTCGATTACTGCACCATCCTGGGATGCGAAGACATCAGCTTCAGCATAATCCATTTCGGCTGAATCAGCAGGTTCTATAGCTGCCTGAAAACCCTCACCAACTTCTTCAAGACTGGTGAGGGCGGTTGAAATAGTTTTTTCGATAAGCTGAGTGTCGTTGCCAAGGCTCTTGGCAAAATCTTTAAGCTCGTCGTTGTGCATTTTCAGCATTTCCAACTCATCCCGCAGAGCGGCATTTTCTTCGCGAAGCTTGTGGATAAGAGTTACAGCTTTTTTTATTCGTTCTTCAAGGAGCTGAACCTTATCTAAAGTCAGCATATTATACCTCTAATACTTTTTTTGCCTGAGCAACAAGAACAGAGAAAGACTGCTTGTCTTCTATCGCCATATTAGAGAGTGCTTTTCTGTTGACTTCAATATTGGCTAGTTTTAAACCATGCATAAATTGAGAATAGTTCAGACCCTCTGACTGCACTGCAGCAGAGATTCTTGTTATCCATAATCTGCGAAAGTCTCTTTTCTTTCTCTTCCTGTCCCGGTAGGCATATTGACCGGCTTTTGTTACAGCATCTTTTGCCGTTCTGAAATTGGTGCTTCGTCTTCCATAAAATCCTTTAGCATCCTGAAGGATTTTCTTTCGTCTATCTTTTCTTCTAGTACCATCTACTGCTCTTGGCATGGTTGATCTCCTCTCCTCTTAGAACTTGTATGGAAGCAGTTTCTTCACTTTTTTTGTTTCAGGATCACTTAAAACATCCGAGTGACGAAGACTCCGCTTCCTTTTCGAGCTCTTCTTGGTGAGAATGTGCCGTGTGCCTTGCTTTTTGTACAGGACTTTCCCGGAACTGGTTACCTTGTACCTCTTTGCGGCAGCTTTTCTTGTTTTCATTTTTGGCATAAATACCTTTCCTTTGCGTTCTCAGGGAACAAGATTTACCCCTGGAACTGCATTAAATATATCCGCAGACTGCGGACTCTATAACTTCCCCATAGAGTATCTCTCCATGAAAGGATTCTCTTCAGTTGATTTGCTCTGAATAAAAGTAAAACCCGGTTATTTTTTGGAACTTTTTGCCGGACTTATAATCATTGACATGAACCTTCCTTCCATAAGCGGGCTTCGGTCCAGATTATATCCGACTTCATTGGCAGTGAGCATTTCCAGCACCCTTTCGAGCACCGCTCGACCGAGTTCCGTATGAGCAAGCTCTCGACCGCGAAACCGTATTGTTACTTTAACTTTGTTTCCTTCAGCCAGGAAGTCCGTAATATGTTTTGTCTTGAATTCAAGATCGTGCTTTTCAATTTTCGGCTGCATGCGAATTTCTTTAAGCTTTATCTGCGTCTGGTTCTTGCGGGCTTCCCGCAGTTTTTTTTCCTGTTCATATTTAAACTTGCCGAAATCAAGGATCTTGCAAACAGGAGGATTTGCATTCGGTGCAACTTCCACCAAGTCAAGACCAGCTTCCATGGCAATACGCAATGCCTCCTGGGTAGGTACCACCCCCCGTTGTTCACCAAGCTCATCAATCAGACGTACTTCAGGTATTCTGATCTGATTGTTGATTCTCTGTTTTTTCGCAGCCAATCTTCCTCCTACTGTTTCCTTTACCAAAACATCGCCACTATAAACTGGGTATACAGAAATTAGTTCCCTGCATTTTCATACCAGCAAAATATATCACGAAGAATGCAATGAGTCAAAGGGGCTGCGGTGACAGCCCCGAAAAAATCAATTTAAGCCTTGCCGGAAGAACCGAGAACATCAATATTCTTCTTTTTATACATTTCTTTAAGGGTTTCGCGAGCCGGTCCCAAATATTTTCTCGGATCGAATTCTCCCGGCTTGTTTGCCATGGTTTCCCTGATAGATGCTGTCATGGCAAGACGTCCGTCAGAATCGATGTTGATTTTGCAGACAGCCAGTTTGGCCGCTTTACGAAGCTGCTCTTCCGGAATACCGACAGAGTCTTTGAGCGATCCGCCGTATTGCTGGATTTTCGTAACATATTCAACAGGAACTGACGAAGAACCGTGTAGTACAATAGGAAAACCGGGGAGCCGCTTTTCTATCTCTTCGAGGATGTCAAACCTGAGAGGCGGCGGAATGAGCACGCCGTCAGCATTTCTTGTGCACTGCTCCGGCTTGAATTTATTGGCTCCATGACTGGTGCCTATTGAAATAGCTAATGAATCAACACCGGTTTTCCCGACAAAATCCTCTACTTCCTCAGGTTTGGTATAGGTAGATTTTTCAGCAACTACATCATCCTCGATGCCGGCAAGTACTCCGAGTTCTCCCTCAACAGTAACGTTTCTGGCATGGGCGTATTCCACAACCTTACGGGTAAGGGCGACATTTTCATCGTACGGGAAATGGGATCCGTCTATCATGACTGAAGAAAAGCCGTTGTCAATGCATTCTTTGCAGGTCTCAAAACTGTCGCCATGGTCAAGGTGCAGAGTGATGGGGATCTCGCAGCCCAATTCCTTGGCATATTCTACGGCTCCCCGTGCCATATTTCTCAGCAGGTTGATATTTGCGTAATCCCGGGCTCCTTTGGAAACCTGAAGAATTACAGGGGATCTGGTTTCTACGCAGGCTTGTATAATAGCCTGCAGCTGTTCCATGTTGTTAAAATTGTAGGCAGGTATTGCATAACCGCCGTCAATAGCTTTTTTAAACATATCAGTTGTGTTAACTAGACCCAGTTCTTTGTAGGATGTCATAAAATACCTCTTGTAATATAATCCATAATCTGTTTTCTAGTGTGAAATTATCGCATTCCCGCCCGATGGTCAAGCCTGTGAGGACCATAACGACGGCATACGGAGGTATTTCTTATTTTCAAAGGTCTTACTTTATCAGCTCTGCATAAATGTACTTGTTATTAC
>JAIPFR010000076.1 GCA_021736525.1 Spirochaetia bacterium | reverse complement strand
CCTCCTCCATGGGGAAGTCCGAAGCGCTTCCACCGGCACCACTGATTCCACGCACTGCGGTGCAGCTCGTCTGCTAAGAGAGCCGGGACTGTCCCCCGTTTGATAAATCGCCAGGATCCCTCTCTGGTTCCCGGGAGTTTCAGCAGCTCATCAGGGTAGTTCTTCCAGGTATCAAGCTGCCCGGCTCCCATGAGATAGAGCTGGACAGCGATTCTTAGTTTTTTTCCCCTACCTCGGTGAGTTGGTTACTCGACTTAATAAAAACTACCAGCTCATCAATGAGCTCAGAGAGCCGGGGATCTTTTGAGCGCATCAGCTCCTTACCATCATGGATGATCCCGTCCATGTCAGTCTCCAGGTTACTTATCTCCCGTATGCAGGTTTCAATGAGCTCTTTATGCTTAGTTCTTACCGTTATCTCGGTCCCGCTTTCGCTTTGCCGGTAGCGGATGTCGTTGGTCAACAGCTCCCGTTCGGCGTGGCTCGGGTGCTTGATCTGGATGCTGATCTGCTCGCTCTTCGGTAGATTCATGTTTTCTCGAAACGTCGGCGTAAAGCGCTCGTTCAGTGTCCCGGTTAATCTCACAGTCGGTTATCTCCACTTCCAGGGTCAGTTTTCCCTGGATTCGGTACGCTTTGGTGACAAAGAGGTTTTCCACCTCCTCAGCTCCTGCGTACACGCGTATCTGTTTGGCGAAAGCCGGGTTATCTCCCGGCTTATAGGTTAATCTCACGGATCACTCCTTAGGCGGTGATGGTTCGCTCATACACATTCGGCCGTTCTGAACCCACTACGGTATAGTTGAAGTTCATCAGCTGCGGGCCTTCCATCGGTTTGTCCACAGTGATGCTGTCAATGATTACTGGCTAGTACTGCACCACCTCAGTTTCTCCTACCGTGGTAGTTTCTTTTCGAGTGAGAAACAGATGCAAAGCCCCCTGCTTCAGGGACTTGTAGACTATTGCTCCTGCTCCGTCATCAGTCACCCGGCGGAAGAACCGCTCCAGGATCTCATCACGTAATCCAGAGGATTCCGCATCGACAAAATACCCGTCAATGTTTCCACTGAGTTCTGCCCGCTTGCCCTCTGCAGAGCTCTTGTACTCATCAGTCTGGACGGTGACATCAAATTTCTGCTTGCTGCCGCCCATGGGAACATTGGTCACAAAGGCTAGCTTATGCAGCGTTATCGGTTTTGCCGCATCCCCCTCCAGGGCACTGATAGCAGGTTTGTTAAAGAAGACGTCCTTCACTCCTGAGGTGGCAGGAAATGCGGAAGCCTCCCCCTTGCCGGTGATCTTGTAGAATCCCTCAATGGTAAGGTCAGTCCCCATCTCACTTCCGGTAACTTCAGTTCCCAGTTCCCCAAAATAGAGATACCCCTGATCTCCCTGTAATCGCTCATCCATGTGTTTTTTTACTCCTCTCTTACCCAACTAACCAACAGGTCGAAAGAAAACCGGAATCCCTCTTGAGAGGGCAGCATTCTGGGACCTGAAAGTTCTGTTTGTTCTATAACCAGCCCGTTATCACGTACATTGCTGATAATTAGGGCTGCCATAATCGCTTCTATGGTACTTCTTCCTGCATAGCGGTCCTCGCTGTACAGGTCGATTTGAAACCGGGTGTTCCCGGCATTCCGGTAGGTCTGGGTCTTTGGCTCCCTGCCTCCAGAGATTAACTGCAGATGCACATACGGCAGGGCAGTAACTCCTGGAACCTGGTAGAGAAAGACTTTTTCCCCCACTGATTCCAGGACTGCATCCAAGCCCCTGATGAACTCGAGCACCCACTGATCCACGCTCATGTGCTGCTTCCGAGAAACTTGCTGAAGTACTTGTGAAAGATTTTGACAGCCTTGGCTTTATTTGCATCAAAGGCACTGCGGAAGTGCGGATAGGCCTTGGTGTGCCCGCCACCTTTCGTCTTGTGCCCATATTCCAGATGTGGGGCATAATGGACCGCGGTTCCCACATGGACTTCAAAGCGTTGACTCGGTTTACTCTGCTCATCTTCAGTCTTTGCTGGATTGTGCATACTGCTTCCGCGGTCTACAGTCTTCCAGGTAATTGAACCTTTGTGGCGCCCGGTATCCACATTCTCATTTGCTCGAGAGATGACTTCTCCCTCCAGCAGGATTCCCACTGCATCAAGGCTCTTTTGCATCGAGGTGGCAAGTTTCTCTGGCTCCAGCTTCCTAAAACCCCCGCTTACGCTTACTGCCATTACGGTATCTCCTCCAGGCTCACTTCCAGGTGATGCCCCATCCCTGCAGCATCAGTTACCCAAAGCACGCGGTAGCGCTTGTGCTCACACAGAATTTCATCCCGGGGCTGAATATCGGTTCCTACCGGACAATACAGCTCGACAGTTGCCACACTGACCGGTTTCCCGTCCTGCAGCAGCAGCTTGCCAGATGGTCCCTGTATCCAACCGTTGCAGCTTCCCACCTGCTGGAATGTCGGCTCATGCCCCCAGGCTCCGGTGGCAGCGGCTTTCCGGTAGATGCTCATGCTTTGCGTGAAATACCGATCAAGTCCCATCAGCGGCCCCTGGCATAGCGGTCAATCCTGCCGACAATCGGTTTTGGATACCCGGAATCTGGATCGATTTCAGCAGCCGTGTAGGAATACTTCCCGGTGCTCTCACTTTTGAGCCCGCTGCTTAAGGCTTTCCCGCTTTCCGGGGAGAGCAGCCAATCAAGCATCAGCTTGGCGGTTATCACTGATCCTGCCGGATAGACGGGATCTTCTTCCTCGTCCAGCTCAAAGGGCACCCCGCGCAACTTCAGGTAATCTTCCTCCACTGCCGGGATCAGCAGATCAATTACCGCATCCAGGGAAACATCAGTAAGCTGTGCAAGATCCTTGTAGGTTTCCCTGGTGATGATTGGCATACCTTATTCCTTCACTTTTCCTTTTTTATCTGCAGAAGACTTCTCCTGTTCCTTAATCGGGACCAGATTGGCAACCGGCTCTCCTGGGATTTCCACGATCCCCTTGATTACCGGATATTTTTTCCCGTTATGGTAGATTGCCTTTAATCCCTTTGGGGCCTGATATTTCATTCACACACCTCCTTAGGATGTCGGGGTGTAGCGACCCATGAAAGCGCTGTTGAAGACCTTCATGGTATATTCTCCAATGATCCGTGCCTTTTTGTTATCATCATCATCCTGAGCGCGTTTGACAAAAAACTGGCGGCCGGAAAGAGGGTGAACAGAGAGCAGGGAAGGATCAATCATGTAATGCTGGCCTTCGGGGCACTGCGGATCAATCTTGATCGAAATCTCCTGGCCCTTGGTGGTATACAAAAGAGTAGGCAGAGGACGTCCTGCAAAGGTGACTTTGGCGTCCACCTGGATGTAAGCCGCATCGAGCTGCCGGTATTTGTCTGCCTCATTTGGGTTGATCCAGATCTGAGGATTCACCAATCCAGCCTGGTACAGGTCGTATGCAAAGGCGGAAATATTCGCATGGCTGAATGCTCCGCTGGTTTTCTGTCCGTTCTGGCCGACAAACCAGTTCAGTCAACCCAACAGCGGTTCTGCATTGTTGTCACTGGGAACAACGCGGGGATTTCTCCAGATTGCCCGGCCCATCAGCAGGTAGAGACGCTGCAGCTTTTTCCTGATCGCGTTCTCTACGTTCATGTTCATTGCGCCGTTTCCGTACTGGTCAACAGCTTCTTGGGTACCCGTGATCACTACCGCATCATCAAAGATCTGTGTGCGGTTGTAGCGTTCGATCGGGGTGTTGATGTCAGAATCCTGACGCTCCGAACCTTGCTTCCTGGCATTCCCGATGAAAATCACCTCGGATCCATCTGCGTGGTTTGCATCGTCAGCAAGGACACTCACGGTAACCACTTTGGTGCTGGTGTTGATTGCTGTTGACTTGAATACTGTATCCTCGATAGAGAAAACTGATCCAACCCGCAATCCCTCTACACTGGCCAGAGTCAGCGAACCGTCAGCGGCGGTGTAGGCTCCATTCAGGGTAGTCCCGATAGCCAGTCTGCGGTCATCAAACCACTTTGGATCTACAGCCCGTACAGAATCCCCGAGAGAAATACTGTTCAGCAACCTGGCTCCAGGGAGGTCTATTTCATAAAACAGGTTAGAGACATCTACCGCATTCTGCGGAACATCAAATGTCACAACCCCTTCAGAAGGAATTAACATAGTGTTGCTTCTCCTTTAAATTTTGAATAAATCATTAAGCTTCTTTGCGGTCCCCTGTGCCGGATTATCACCTCCGCCTTTTGGGGTCCCTCCATTCATGCCTTCTTTTTTTGCCTTCTCAAGTCCTGCAGCATATTGGGCTTCCAGCAGTTCCTTTATCCGTTTTCCATTTTCACGAATCTCTTCCGGAGTATGGCCTGGTATCAGGACTGCATCCTTTTCCTCCAATCCGGCACGTTCAGCAGCAATGGTGCGTACATCATTGAGAAAGCTCTCACGTTCTTTGGAAGCCTGCTCAGATCGTTCCTTTTCTTCGGCCGCTTTCCGCTCCTCTTCGCTCATCTGGGATTTTTTCAGGTCCTCAAGTTCTTTGGTTAACTTGGTGACTGATTTATCCTTGCTGGTACTGGTTTTCTTCAGCTCTTCCAGTTCAGCCTTCAAGGTTTCTATTTGCTGATCTTTTTCATCGGGTTTCCCCTCCGGCTCTTTCCTTTGAGGTTCTGTATCTTTGTCGCTTCCAGGTTCTCCACCGCCAGCTCCATCATCAGCTGCCAACAATCCTAACTGCATAAGTCTCAAAAATCTGAACATGAATAATTCCTCCTAAGTCCGCCCTCGCAAGTGCAGCCTTATAATGCTCCAGCAAGTCAGCCCCCGCAGGTGCTGCCTTGGCAGGGTTTATGTGAGTATGGTTCAATTGTTTGGAAGTTTTCAAAGAAAAGAGTTCATAAATATTTTATAGTGTGTTACAATGCATTATATTGGGTTTTGTAGTGTATTTGCTATTTGATGATTTGGAGGTCGTTATGTTAATTGAGTGCTCGGAGTGTGGACATCAAATATCAGATAAGGCTACAACTTGTCCGAATTGTGGAGCCCCTGTTTCAGATGGGAAATACGACAAACAACAAAAAGTGTTCGTAGAAGAAACTAGCAAGGATATAAAGATAGTTAATATTATTGGTGCAATAATAGCCACCATTGGCATGCTTATTATTATTATCTCATTGGTATCATTAGATTTTTATACTGTTTGGTTTGGTTTTGCGGTTCTTTTTTTTGGTATTATCGTCGGTGTTGTTTCAGGAGTCAAAAAATGGTGGCATCATGGGTAAGTTTACTACTGTTAGTTTTTTCTACTTTGACAGAATGACGGGGAGATAGAGTATGACAACATTCTTTTTATTACCTTTTCTATTCGCTACATCAGAAAGAGTTGCTGTAAGTTCTAAAGGGTACACTACAACTATTTTGTCATTTGTTTTTTTAATTATCGTGTTTGCATTGTTGTTGTTAGGTCCTCTTCGAAAAGCTTTTAGTTTTGATGTAAAAGAAGAAAAACATATTGAAAAACATATTGATAAACATATTTATACATGGATAGGATCCTTTTTTTTCGGAGGATTGGGTATAGACAGGTTTATGAGAGGTCAAGTGGGTTTAGGAATTTTAAAGTTGATAACATTTGGAGGATTTGGTCTTTGGACTTTAATTGACTGGATAATTGCAATAACTAAATTAGGTGATTATGAAAAAGAATTTGTTTTCAAAAATGGCTTTTGGTCACACTAAACCAATTTCATTTAAGTGAGTCAACCTAAAACGAGTGTGACTGTCACACGC
>JAIPFR010000075.1 GCA_021736525.1 Spirochaetia bacterium | reverse complement strand
ATGATGCGGCAATTGCTTCAAGAGATCCGAAGGATTCCATAAGTTTTCTGCTTCGCGCAGGACCAATGCCGGGCACCGATTCCAGAAGAGAGAACCCGGTATCTTCTGTTCGAAGCTGCTTATTGAAACCCGTAGCAAAACGGTGCGTCTCATCCCGCACTGCCTGCAGAACCTTGAGCCCCTCAGACCTGACCGGCAAACGAAGCGGCTGATCACGATCGCTGAAATGGATCTCCTCAAATTCCTTGGCCAGGCCGATTACTGGAATCTTTGCCAGACCCAGCGAATCGAGAATCTCCCGGGCGGCATTCACCTGCCCCTTTCCCCCGTCGATGAGGATCAAATCCGGCTCCTCGCTCTTCTCGTTGACTATTCTCGTATATCTCCGCGCCACAGCCTCCCGTATTGCCTCATAATCATCAATCCGCCCCTCCAGCGTCTTTATATGGAACCTGCGGTAATTCTTCTTATCGGGGACGCCGTTGTAAAAGGAGACAAGCGACGCAACCGGGTACTTTCCACTCAGCTGGGCAATATCAAAACCCTCGATCCGACGGGGCAGCCGGGTCAGTTCCAGCTCCTCCTTCAGCGCCTCAAGACCCCCGAGATTCTCCCGCTTCTTCAGCCGCTTATCGACATCCATCTTTGCATTTTCCAGGGCCATCTTCAAAATTCGATAATGCTTGCCCTCCATAGGCTTGACTGCCTGCATCGAAGCCGAAAGCTCCCGGTTGAAATACCCCTGAAGAAGCGCGGTATCAACATCGTGTGAAACATAGAGAAAATCGGGCACATCCTCTGATTCCCGATAGTACTGCAGGGCAAAATCAGCCAGTGCATCGGTTTCATCCCCGAAAGTTTCAGCCCGGAAAAGATCCCGGCCGATAAGCTTGCCTTCCCTCATCTGAAAGACCGAAATTGTACAGATGTGCTCCCTCATGGCACAGGCTGCGTAATCACGCTTTTCCAGATTGAAATCTTCCACCTGCTGACTGACCTGAACCGACTCCAGTGCAGCCAGCGTATCCCTGACCTCTGCCGCATGCTCAAACTGAAGCTCCCGGGCAGCCTGCCGCATCTCCTCATTCAGCTGCTTTTCAAGTTCCCGGGTATCTCCTGAAAGCATTTTCTTCACTTTCTCGACCTGAACCTGGTATTCTTCACGGGTAATCTTCCCCGCACAGGGAGCACTGCAGCGCCCTATATGATAGTAAAGACAGGGAGAATACCGTTTGCGCAGCGGCCCCCGGCATTTGCGCAGGGGAATAAGCTTTTCAATAAGCTCAAGATAGAGGTCGAGCTTACTCACATCTGCAAACGGACCAAAATACTGGGAACCATCCTGAATAATCCGGCGGGTCTTGAATATCCTGGGAAAATCTTCATGGGTTATACGGATTACCGGATACGACTTGCCGTCCTTCAGGTTGATATTGTAACGAGGGTTCCACTTTTTTATGAGATTGTTCTCGAGAATCAGGGCTTCGTAATCGTTACCGGTTACGATATATTCAATATGCCCGATTTTCTTTACCAGAATCTGCGTCTTGAGATCCCGGCCGCTGGTAAAGTAGGAAAGCACCCGTTTCCTCAGGTCCTTGGCCTTGCCGATATAGATTATTTCCCCCTCGCTGTCTCTCATCAGATAGACACCAGGATTGTGGGGAAACGCAAAGACTGCTGCTTTGAGCTCTTTATTCATGATGAATACAAGATACAACCAAAAACGCCGCAATAACAACTATTTCTCCTGATACGGAGCTGAGTTTCTTTACATAAAATCAATGCAGCTATACAATCCCATCACAATATGACGTACCGAAGCGAAAAAAACACACGACAGAACCTGTTTTCACCCTCCGGCTCTACAGAAGGGCCGGCAGCTCTTTTCAATCATCTTCCAGCAGGAGAGCAGCAGTTTATCAAAGAGAAAGCCGAAGCTTTCCACCTCTCTTTTCAGCAGACAAGAAAACTGATCGAGGCGGCGGCCGACTTGCTGCAGTGGGAAGAGCCCCCTGTCAGTTCGCTCTGGAATGATTCAGCCGCTGACGACAGAAAAGGGAAAGACCGGGGCCGGGCAATTCTGGCCGATCTTGAAAGGCAAATGGGAGAGATGAGAAGCAATCCGATTTCTTACGAAGGCTTTTCCGATCAAAAATGGAAGCACCCTGCCTATGAATATGTGGTAAAAAATTCTGAAAACGAAACGATCCTGGGAACCTGCCCTGTTGCCGGGGAAAAAACCCGATGCTGCAATCTGCAGACCCTTGATGCGGTAGAACAGTGCGGATACGGGTGCAGCTACTGCTCTATTCAATCTTTTTACGATAGTCAGAAAATTTTTTTTCATGGAGACCTGGCCAGAAAACTCATCGCTATTGAAAAAACCCTGGATCCTGATACTTTGTATCATATAGGTACTGGGCAATCCTCTGATTCTCTGATGTGGGGTAACCGCAACGGGCTCCTCTCCGACCTCTTCGCTTTTGCGCAAAATAATCCCAATGTAATCCTTGAACTGAAGACTAAGTCCGCTGTCACCGCCTGGGCAGATGAACTCGAGATCCCCCCTAATGTTATAGCCACCTGGTCGCTCAATGCTCCAACAATCATCCGCCACGAAGAACATGGTACAGCTTATCTTGAAGCGCGCCTCTCTGCTGCTGAGAAACTGGCTTCTGCAGGGGTTCTTGTCGGTTTTCACTTTCATCCAATAGTATATTTTTCCGGTTGGGAGCAGGAATATGCGGCGATTGTCAAGGAAATTGAGCGCCGTTTCACCCCGGAGATGACGGCTATGATTTCTCTGGGCACGCTCACTTTTATAAAACCGGTTTTAAAAAAGCTTCGCGCCTCAGGACAAAGCAGTAAAGTTCTCCAGATCCCGATGACAGATTCTGCCGGAAAATACACGTATCCTGAGGAAACCAAGGCCGTCATGTTTTCTCATGTGTTCAATTCGTTCAGCCCTGAGTGGAAACAGTCAGTATTCTTTTATCTGTGCATGGAACCTCATACCCTTTGGCACAGGGTGCTTGGCAGAAGCTATCCTGACAATGAGGCTTTTGAAGCCTCAATGAAAAGCGCCTATATGGATAAAGTTATTCTTGCGCGAGAATTAAAAAGGAAATATAATACATATGACCGTTTTTCCAGTAAGCAGATTAGTGGGATGCTAGAACCTGCGACAGCGAAGCCTGTCAAATAAAAAGTAAAAAACAGCAGGTGTGCCTGGCTTCTCAAACTGCCGAATTATAGAAGGTACCAATGTCCAGACGAAATGATGCAGCTCCTGCAGTAAGCATACCCCTTTTTAACAGAATACATCCCTTTATCATGAGTCGGAAAAGCGACTCTCTGATATACCACTCCATAGAGGTCGAAATGACCAATGCCGTTCAGTTCATCCAGAAAAAAAACCGGGAGGCAGGGGAGCGTAAATACCGTGTATACGATCTTATTATTGCCGCATTCTGCCGGACAGTTGCCCTGCGGCCGGGACTGAACAGATTCATTGCAGATTATGAGTTCTGGCAGAGACATGAAATATCTTTTAATTTCCTGGTAAAAAAAGAGGTTAATGACGATACTTCCAACCGCAATGCCATTGTCCGCTTTGAAGATGACATGCATTTTGAAGAGATTGCGGCAATTATGCGTCAGGCAATCAATGCGGCCCTGCGGGATGAAGAGAGTGAGGAAAAGAGACTTGTCCGGTTTTTTCTGCGTATGCCAAAATGGGTACTGAAGATCACCATGGCACTTCTTCGCCGTTGGGACCGTAAAGGCAGGCTTCCGCGCCGGATCCGGGATACCGACGGACTGCATGTCACAGCCTTCATAGCCAATCTGGGAAGCCTTAATATCCCGAATCCTCCCTACCACCATCTATTCGAATGGGGAACCACCTCGCTTTTTGTTTCAATGGGGAAAATGCACAGATCAAAAATCCTCGATGATAATGACAATGAATATATTAAGGATACTATTCAGTTCGGCTTTACCGTAGACAAACGCATCGCTGACGGGTTTTATTTTATGAAAGCAATGCAGATATTTCAGGAGCACATCGAGAATCCGGAACGTCTTGAGGAGCGCCCCGATACTACGATGATAAAATAGGTTTTCCGCCCTTCTGCAGTTTTGCCAGAAATATTTCGCGTTCACGTCCTTCAAGCGTACACCTGGATTCATCGGTCATCCGCTCCAACTGTTCGATCTCACGCCGTGAAAACAGTTCTCCTCCGAGCTTGAGCTCTTCAAAGGCTTCACAGGCAATGGGGCATACGTGCTGTATGATTCTGAAGATTTCTGATGCATAGACACGAATCTCATACTGGGCATGAGGATCCATTCTGAGCTGCAGGAAGTGAAAAAGATTGTGCAGATCCATCTGCCAATACCATTCGGTATAGAGACTGAGCGGGAGGTTGATGCGGGCAAGCTCACGGGCCAGACCCATATCAAGCAGCTCTGAATATACTTCATAGGTACGCTTCTGGTCATCTTCCAGCAGCTGCCTGACCTTACGCCGCAGCTCTTCCGGTACCGGTTCCGTACTTCGTCCCTGTTTGTTGTCATCACTCTGATAGGATATTACCGTATCTTCCGGGAGATAGCATTCGTCGGTCATCACACTGTATCTGCCGGAAATTTCATTGAGCCTGGCTGTCCGGTGACGAATCCACTGTCTGGCAACAAATATAGGCATCTTGATGTGAAAAGTGAAATTAACCTGCTCAAAAGGTGAAGTATGATCGTTGCGCAGCAGGTATTGAATGAGCCCCTTATCCTTCCGATAGGACTTTGTTCCGGCTGCATAGGAGACCCTGGCCGCTTGAACTATCCGGTCATCAGAACCGAGATAATCCACCAGCCTGACAAACCCTTTATCAAGAACAGGAAATGCTGTATCAAGAATGGCCTCAGCCTCCGGTACTATACAGTGAGCCATAGAATAAATCCCTCCACACTTGTTCAGCGACTGCAGCCAATCATAAGAATCTTAAGAATCTAAAGGTCCCGGTATTTTTTTTCACTCGAAAGATCCAGGATAACGGTTTCCAGATTGCTCAGCCGCTCGTCCTGCTTTTTAATAATTTCCTGCAGCTCGTGATACTTTTTTTCAGCGGCAGCAGATCCCCTTTCACTCTTCTTCAAGTACTGTCGAACTGTCTCCATGACAGAGCCCACGACAACAATTATGACAACGGCAAGCCAGAAATCCATAGCTGTCTCCTCTTTTTATTGATAACTGAGCCAATTTCAAAATGCTTCGCATTTTTGCATGAGCCTTAACCTGTTGATTGCACCACGAATGAATTTACAATCTATCAGAATTTCTGCCTGCGGGCAATCACCTACCCTCATAAGCCCTCATACCCTCAGATCATTCCCAACCTTCCCAGAAGTACCGCAGTCCCGGCAGAACAGGCTGTCTCTGTTCTCAGAATTCGCCGGCCCAGACTTGCTGCGGCAAACCCTGCCTTTTTCAGAAGCTCACGCTCCCGATCCGACCAGCCCCGTTCCGAGCCCACAGCCAGCACATACTGTTCTGCGGAAGGGATTGCCATGGTGGAAAGGCTTGTCTGCGGGTCAATATTGTCCAGTACAATACGGCAGGCATCACGAAGGTCACGGTACTCCCCGTTACTACTGATACCGGCAAGCATACTGTCTACTGTGTCAAAGAACAGTACCCGTGGAAGAGCTGTCATGCCTGACTGTTCCGCACCACTGAGTAAATACCGATGATATTCACCGGTTTCCCAGAGTCTGGCGTCCCGGTAGGAACGTTCCCCGGTATCAGTTCCAACAAGGATCAGCTTTTCAACTCCAATACTGACTGCCTCCCGCAGAATTCGCTTCATGCTGATAGGCCGCACCTGTCCTACCACCAGGGTTACCGGAAAAAGCGGCTGAGGAGGTATTTCCTCCTTCCAGGATATCGTTACAGCCT
>JAIPFR010000074.1 GCA_021736525.1 Spirochaetia bacterium | reverse complement strand
AGCCCTGGGTTGATAAAATGTTTAAAGCTTTATTAGCGGTAATTTGCGTTGTGTTGAATTTTTCGGCCAGATTTTGGGCTGAAGGAAGCTTACTGCCTGGAGAATACTCACCTGAATGAATCGATTCAGTCAGGTTTTCGAGAATTTGTTCATATTTAAAGCGGGCTGCCATCTTACTTCCTCATACCGTTTTCATTTATACAAACCAACACGCACAACAATTTCATGCCAAACCCTAATGTAATAGGATTTGAATGACAACTTTTACCATTATATCAGAATACGATCCTCATGCATAATTCAGATTTAAGCTTATTTTTCATCCGGACCTGGCATTATTTTCATTAGCCCGACAACCTGCAAGTTCCCGCAGAAATGCTGCCTGTTTTCAGATAATCTTCCGTCTTCTGAAAGATATCAATTCTGCCCGGGGAAACCATACGTGCAGATTTTATCCCCTTAGTTTCTCCCGTTTTTTCACTTTTCTGCTTCTCCGCACTTTCGAATTACCCTTCCTGCTTTAAGGAATGCTGACAATTCGGGCAGTGGGATACTCCGCGGTTTAAGTGATTGTTTAACTGCAATTGCGGCAGCCGTACCAGCCCCCTGTCCAATTGCCATGCAGGTTACCATAACACGGATTGATGCGAACACTTCATACTCAACCGATATCATACGACCAGACAGCAGCAGATTATCAACCTCATCAACCAGAATCGTCAGGTACGGAATCTCATACAAAGGAATTGTCTTCCTCATTTGGCTGTTTGATCGTGAAGTACTGTGTATATCTACTATATGTCCGCCGAGTGCTATGGAATCGTCAAAATCCTGCTGGGAAAGACACTGTTCCAATGTTAAAGTTCCCAATCCCTTAAAGTGCCTTGAATCACGTATGCCCACCATTGCCCCTGAATCAATAATAAAGCTTCTCCGTAAAGCGGGAATATTCTGTTTCATATAATTGAATAGAGTAAACATATCTTCCCTGCCGTTAATCTCGCAGAATGAAAGTTCTTCAGGCTGCGAGGGGTCTCCCCATTGCCGTACTATATTTACAAAAGCCTCTCCTTCCCGCAATGTTGAGCCGCGCATAATCCAGGGTCCTCCGAATTTTGGGACAGCTCCCTTCTTTTCTGCCGCCAACAGTATTTTCCTTATTTCTGTTGCTACATAACCGGTTTCAGGATTTTCAGAATCCTTTATCCCGGCAGTCTCTACACCACCAATGCGAAAGACTGTCGTCATAGGCTGAAAACCAGAATTATCACTACTACCGTTCTGAAAAGGAACTCCCGCTGATGCTGCGACATCTCCATTTCCCGTACCGTCAATAAATATTTTAGCTTTTACTGCTGAAAGCCCGCGGCTGTCAGCTACTACCAGATAGGAAAGGCGGGAATCCTGCTTTACCGCCTTTACAAATTTTGTATGATAACGTACAGCAACTCCAGACTGTCTGAACATTCTATCCAGTACACTTTTCATTATTTCCGGGTCGAATGGTACCAGCATCCCTTTATTTGTAAGATCAGCTCCTCCTCGCCGTTCCATCTCCTGCAGAATCCGGTAGGGTATTCCATCAACTATACGTTTTCCCGAATCCCAATGATATACACCGAGCAAAGGTCCCACTAAACCTGCAGTTGCCATTCCTCCGGCAAAACCAGCTTGTTCAAGCAGTACGGTACTGCATCCGGCTTCCGCCGCTGCCAGTGCTGCACAGCATCCGGCAGGACCTGCCCCAATAATAACAATATCAGCCTCTACAGAGATTGGAATATCCTGCTGATAACGTATGATATTCACGCTATTTCCTTACCTTTCTATCTTCTGATCACAGCACCCCTGCTTTCCAGCGTGTTCTGTATCGTCTCAACAGTATACGTGTGCTCAATCCCTGATTTATCTGCCGCTGCAAAATGTGAAGCGACCCCGGCAGCCTGTCCGAGAGCCATGCAGGTTGCCATAAGCCTAGATGAAGCTAGTGCTATATGATCAGCTGAAAAAGCTCTTCCCGTTACCAGCATGTTGCGTACCCTTTTAGGAACCATTGTTCTGAATGGTATACCGTACGGGGGAACCCGTTCCAGGGTAACATCCCCTTTTTCCGGATGATGGATATCTATCGGATAGCCTCCAAGTGCTATAGTATCGTTAGGAAAACTGCCGCTGCGGATATCATCCCCGGTCAAAGTATATTCTCCCATAATATGCCGGGTTTCGCGAATTCCTATGTGCGGCGAAATATCTGATAAATAGGCTTGTGAGAAACCCGGAACCCATTCCCGGAAAAACTGGACCAGGAGATTTATCTGTGCTTTCCCCAACGCTTCTGCTGTAGAAAGGCCCTGAAGCGTATGGCCTGAGACATGATGTACATGAACCATATTTATACAGACTGTTCCAGGATTGATACCTGTGATATATGAAATATAATCACAGGGGATATCCATATCTGAGTGCAGCTTTGCTTCTGAAATCAGATTTCTGAGACCCACCATTATGTGTGGTTCGCTCCTGAAGATTGCTTCGCGGTTTATCATGTCATGGGTATCGAACAGACCACTAAAATTCTCATGTACTGCAGCTCCGAGAGTGTTGAAGTCGATACCAGATAATCTGAAATTCAGTGTTGCAGACTGTGTCAGTCCATCAGGCCCCCTGCCGATGGTATACTGAGCACCAGCATCAGCCGCTGCATCACCATCTCCCGAAGCGTCAATAATCCTTTCAGCTTTACAGGCATACAATCCCCCTTTGCCTCCAACTACCAGGTTTTTTACGAATATTTCCCCATGCGCATCAGGTTCTCTTAGAGTATGAAGAAATGTTGTATGGTTCCACACCCTCACTCCCGCTTCTTTCAGCATCTCCTCCATAACGAGTTTACAGATATGGGGATCGATGATCGCATACGGATTATGCAGCCTGCAGGGGACTAGCTCTTTTAAAGCCCCCCCGGCTTCGACCAGTCTCCGGTATAATTCCCAGGCAATACCTCTCACAAGCGGGTTACCTTCAACATCATCAAAGCCTTGAATAGGCAGTCCCATTGCAGCAACTCCCCCGCAATATCCGTTTTTCTCAATAATATAGACAGAGCTCCCTTCACGTGCAACAGCAATAGCCGCGGAAAATCCTGATGGACCGCCACCGATAACAGCAACATCGGCACTATCAATTACCGATAGATTCCGACCCGGCATCTTAAGTGTTTTCATCTATTTAGAGCCTCCGGAACCAGCAGTACTTTAATAGCTTTTTCGTCATGAACCGCCGTATCAAATCCGGCAGAAAATTCTGATAGAGGAAATGTATGCGTTACCAGCCCTGAAACATCCGCCTGGTTTTTTTTCAGAGCATCTATCACCCTGCCGTAACAGTCAGGGCTCAAGGATACGCCGAAGATATCCAACTCCTTAGCATCTCCAATAATACTGAAGTCACAGGTAACATCATCATTTAAAACACTGAATTCAACAAATCTCCCCTTTTTACGGATAAACTGCAGACCCTGGTATACACTATTTGGATAACCGGCAGCTTCAATATAAACATCACACCCCAACCCTTCACTCAATGAGGCTATAAGTTTTCCCGCATCCTGTTTTCTGGGATTCAAGGCATAATCTGCTCCCGCAGTCTTCGCTTGATGAAGCCGATGTTCTTTCAGGTCGAGAGCAATTATCGTAATATTGTAAAAAAGTTTTGCCCAGATAATCATACCCAATCCCAAGGGACCGCAGCCGGAGACAACTACAACATCCTCTGGTTCAATAGCGGCTCGGTCAATTGCATGAAGAGAGCAGGACAGTGGTTCTATCAAGGCGGCCTGTTCCAGAGACAGTGTATCCGGTACTCGGTGTATAATGGATTTTTCAGGTAGTATCATATACTCTGCAAAGCCCCCATTCAGGTGCTTCTTGAATCCGAAAACCTCATGCGGATCACACATCCAATAGAGACCTTTCCGGCAATACCCGCAGTTTCCACAGGGTACTATCTGTTCAGCAATTAGGCGATCTCCTACTTTATAATCTCCGCTAAGACCTTTCCCTACCGCTGCAGCATACCCAACAAATTCATGTCCTCCGATACAACCGCTTTCAATATATTGGGTAAAGGGTCCGCCTCCCCAAAAGCGTTTACCGCCCTGGAAAGCTTTTATATCACCGGCACATATTCCGCAAGCTTCTACTTTCAGCAGTATTTCCCTATTTCCGGGAACTGGTATGGGGACCTTCTCAAATCGATAGTCACCGGGAGCATGGGTTATAACTGCTCCCATTGTACTCACGTTGCTTCGGGTTTCTGAATTGTCGATATAGCCAGTATTATTCATGGTAAGCCCTTAATTCATATAAACGTGCGGAAGAGTCTCCGTTGGTTTCCTGAATTTCTAATTTCAAGGAAGAAACACTTACTTCTTTAATCCGGTGAATACATTTCCGCTGAAAATTTCCAGAAACAGAAACCAGCTCTATCCAGTTGTTGTTGTGTGCAAGGCCTAATATGCGATAGTCCTTAACACATTCAGGTGCTTTATAGAGTCCCGGTACAGACATGTGAGCAAGGTTGACATTGGTATCAAAAGTCAGGTGGATAACGTTTATCATCTGCTGTTTTGAAAATTTATAGGTTACCCATGCCATGCCCTCTTTCTCAGGATCCGATATCCAGATATTTGTCCATTCGTCAGGCCTGGTAATTCCTGACAGCAAGTTTTCTCCCCGATAGGGACAACTTTCGGGTATAAGCTGTAATCCGTAAGAGCCTTTCTGCGGTTTCCAGTTCTTTATGATTCTTGCTGCCGATACGGTCCCTGTAGGCGGTTTGGGTGAATAGAGCCAAAAGACTTCTTTATTTGATACTGCCGTAACATATAGCAGCGACTGGGAATCTGTTTCTACTCCGCAGGTAACAGGAAAATATCCCCTATATCCAGCCGGTACGTTAATTTCCTTGGTAAACAAGAGCTCTTTACAGTCAAAACCAACAATATTTTTAGCTTTATAGATCGATACTTTTACCATTTGTTCAGATTTCGATTCAGAATGCAACTGTAAATTTATTTGTGAAACTTTTCCTGTTGAACAGGGAAAAAGTTGCGCACGTTCCGTATCAAGATTTGAGCGTGTATAGGTTTTCTGTTTAGGGTGTTCAAACTCAAACCCGATCTCACCTGGCGGGAAAACCAACTTTGCATGTGATGATACAGAAACCTCCGCCGTTCTGGCTATATCATCCGGGTCTCTGTTTTTTTGACCCGGAATATAACAATCATCTTTCAATAATTGTGTCTGAATTTCTCCTATATATTCTTCACATATTTCACGTGGGTTTTTCCGCTTTTTCACACACCATACGGCGGATGTTCCTGCAGCCTGACCGATCACAGCACAGGTCGCCATTAGCCGGGTAGATCCCAACGCAACATGAGAAACACTTATATTTCTTCCAGCCATAAGTAAATTCTCAATTTTTCTGGAATAGAGGCTTCGAAGAGGTATTGAGTAGGTATACATCTGACGCTTATCCACTTCGGAGAGATCGTTATTGAAGCTTGGTTCCGGCAGCTCTGTTTTATTCAGCAAGCCTCCCATGGTATGAAGGTCACAAAACCAGCCGCCATAAGCAACAGCATCCCGGAAACCTGCATCACGCTGAATATCAGCCTCGACCATCATATAGTCACCGACAATTCTGCGGGATTCCCTCTTACCGGGCACTGCGCCGATGAAGTCAATATGTAGATTATCTGCTCCATGATCATCCTGATTCTTTATATGATCCCAGACTCCCAGCAATTGACGGTATAATTCATCCCTGATCTTCTCATTATCAGTAATGGTATCAAATGGGGGATTTCCCACTTCAATCCACCAGTATCCTGCTGTTATGTCATCATGAGTTCTGTAAAGAAGATCTTCATCTGCTGCAAAGTGTTCAATCCAGGAAGGTGGATGAAATGG
>JAIPFR010000073.1 GCA_021736525.1 Spirochaetia bacterium | reverse complement strand
TTTACTGTCCCATATAAACGGAAATAAGGATATCCAGCAAATTGTTTTACCTACAGAACTTATTGTCAGAACCTCAACAACACAACAGCTAAGGGGGTTGCGATAGTGATCAAAGCAATTCATGAAAAGATAAACAGTTATCTTGATTCAGTTCCCATTATCGATCCTCATTGTCATTTCAACCCGGAAAAGATTACAGCCGGCAGCCTTGATGATATTTTACTCTACCATCATGTCTGGATTGAGCTGGTTTCAGCAGGCATGCATATTAATGAGGTTTCAAAAGCAGGATTACCCCATGAGTTGATAAATCCAGAGATTGACCCTTATACCCGGGTTATAAGGGCTCTTCCTTATCTACATAAAATCTCCAATACTACCTCAGGAGTATTACTCAGGTGGATCTTTGAAGATCTGTATGATTTCAAGGATGCACTGAAAATGAATAATGTAGAAACTTTATTCAAACGAGTACAGGAGAGAAGTTATGCACCATCCTGGCAGAATACGCTTTATTATGACACCCTTAACCTAAAAGGCAGCATTACTGTTGAAGAGGGAACTCCGCATTCAGACAATATCCATTTTGGTAATGAAAAACTCAAAAACATAAATTTGATTGATGGGAAGCACTCTTCACTGGAGTTACTGAAGTCTATGGAAGAGACACTTGGTCGTGCTATTCTTCGCGCAAAAGACTTTGTTGATTATACATATCTGCTTCTTGATACAATACCCATTGATAAACTGAAACTAATTGCATTCTGGGTTGTTCCATCAATTAATGACCTCATGATTACGGATCATCAGATTAATGAAATCCTATCAAAGACGAGAAAAGGAGAATCGTTATCTGCGGATGAAGTTGGCAGTTTCTCATATTATGGTTTCATCCACGTCTTAGAAAAACTGATTGAAACAAAAAAAATCCCTGTTCAGATTTTTACCGGCGCTGATGTTTTCAAACCGCATTTAGCACTTCCTCAGTGGAATTACCGGTTTTGCAGTTCCATTGCAAGAATTGCATCAGAATTCAACTCATTACATTTCAACCTTGTCACAGCATCAGATGCTTTCACACAAGATATCGCCATTCTTGCAAAGCACTTTCCAAATATAAGCGTTTCAGGTTATTGGTGGCATATGCTTTATCCGTATTACATTCGAAAGTCACTGGAAACCCGTCTTGACTGCATTCCCGCAGATAAAATTGTCGGATTCTTTTCGGATGCATATCACCTTGAATGGGTGTATCCAAAATTAAAATTAGTGAAGCAAATTCTTGGTTCAATACTTGAAGAGCGTGTTGAAAGTGGTTGGTATACATTAAAAACAGCTGCTCATGTAATACATACACTTTTCCATGATGCCCCAAAAAGAATTTTTGATCTTGAATAGGTTACAACATATAATGGAGATTATACTATGAAACATGCAAAATGCACTTTCGCAATTTTTTTTGGTAACCGGAGTCTATTTCCAGCATCATTTATGGAGAGCACACGACGGGAAATGCTATCAACTCTTCACCAGCTCGGACACTCTGTTTTATCGCTCCCGACGGATGCAACAAGATATGGAGCCATTGAAACAGTAGACGAAGGTATCATCTATGCCAATTTTCTCAAACAACATGATGGCGAGTTTGATGGTATTATTCTCTGCCTTCCAAATTTTGGCGATGA
This sequence comes from Spirochaetia bacterium, assembly GCA_021736525.1. GTDB lineage: Bacteria > Spirochaetota > Spirochaetia > JABMQR01 > JABMQR01 > M55B182. The sequence goes on along the minus strand of JAIPFR010000073.1, from coordinate 4,340 downwards.
AACAGGCGCGATAGCAGCATTGAAACATGTACAGGTCCCAATTTTCATTCATGCTTACCCCGATAATCTGGATGAAATGGGACCAGCCCAAAGAAGGGATGCATTTTGCGGTAAGATATCGATTATGGACCTTTTCAAGCAATATGGAATACGATTTACCGTTCAAAAACCGCATGTTGTCAATCCTGGTAATAAGGATTTTACTGCAAATATCAACTATTTCGATACAGTTTGCCGTGTTGTGAAATCCATCAGGGGTATGACCGTTGGTGCCATAGGGGCAAGAACAACTCCATTCAAAACGGTTCGTATAGATGAAATTGCTCTCCAACGTCATGATATTACTGTTGAAACACTTGATTTGGCTGACATTATATTTAGAGTAAATTCTTTGAACCATACAAAGAAGACTCAAGAGAAAAAACACCAAATGCAGGCAATAGCCTCTTTTGCTGATGTTCCTCAGCCATCCTTTGATAATATTGTAAAACTTGGAGTTGTTTTAGATGATATAATCGATGAATATAAGTTAGATACTCTTGCAATTCGGTGCTGGCTTGAATTACAAAAAGAACTACACATTTCCCCCTGTGTTTTAGCATGCCTGTCTAATGAACGAATGGTTCCCATTGCCTGTGAGTTAGATGTCGGCAGTGCTATAACTATGCATGCTCTGTCTGCTGCTACAACAAACGCCTCAGCTTGCCTCGATTGGAATAACAATTATGGTGAAGACCAAGATAAATGTATTCTTTTCCACTGTGGCTCAGTTCCCCCTTCATTGATGACCGCGAAAGGAAAAATTTCAGATCACTTAATTCTTGCCAATGAGGTTGGCCCCGGATGCGGTTTCGGGTGTAATATAGGACGTATCCGCCCGGTTCCTTTTATGTTTGGAAACCTGTTGACAGATTCAGGACAGATGAAATTCTATCTTGGAACCGGTGTTTTTACCGAGGATCCAGTTCCTATGAATTACTTCGGATGTTTTGGAGTTGCCCAAATTAATAGACTTCAGGATGTTCTCATGCATATTGGAGAACTCGGTCATAGACACCATGTTTGTATAGCTGAAGGTGATGCTGTTACCCCGCTAACTGAAGCATTAACAAAATATCTTGGCTGCCAGGTATCAGTTCCGCAATTATGAAAACAAAACTTCTAGAACAAAAACAAATAAAGCCAGAGCGTGAATTCAGGTTTGAATGCCTCAGACCCGGACAATTACTTGAAGAACAAAAACGTTGTTCTTTAGTAATTATGCCTGTTGGACCTCTTGAATATCATGGACCTCATCTTCCATTAGGTACGGACCCAATAAATGCAGCTCAATGCGCAACAGGAGTTTGCAGAAAACTAGGAAAAGGAGTGCTGTTGCCTACATTATTTTGGGGAACTGAGAGAGAAAGACCTGATTGGATGCTTGAAAGCTTGGGCTTTGATAAACGTGATTGGATTGTCGGAATGGATTTTCCAACAACTAAATGGCAAAGTCATTATTACCCTGAACATATCTTTGCTTTAGTGCTTTCACAGAAAATTGAAATGATGATTTCTCATAATTATAAGTATATATGCATCATAAATGGTCATGGAGCAGAAAATCATATTCATTGTATAGAGCAGTTATGTCGTTATTATTCAAACACCACAGACAGTTATGTGTTTTGGGAAATGGCTTTCTCATCTGATTTACTTGAATCGGGTGCTATTGGTCATGCAGACATTTATGAAACATCTCTAATGCTTCATTATCAGGAGACTGCGTATAATAACCTTGAAATGGTCATGCTATCTAATTTACCTGATATCAAAATACCACTTCATTACAAAGATTTTTCAATTGTAGACGGTAAGGGTTTCAGCAGAAATCCAAGTCCGGAAAACATTGTCGCAACTGATCCTCGAAATGCTGATGCACGAATTGGCAACCAGCTTTACAGCGAAACTGTTTCCAGAATTTCTGAGCGTCTTGAAAAAATCATGCAACGTTAAAAATGAAATATGTGTAATGCAGCATGTTTCAAGGCATGTCGGCAATTGCTATTCTTAACCAGGAGCAGACCATGAGAATCCTCTATCTTGATCTCGACACTCTACGACCCGACCATCTGGGATGTTACGGATATCACCGCTGCACATCTCCCAATATTGACGCTATAGCCAGGCAGGGAGTGCTCTTTACCAACTACTATGCAAGCGACACGCCCTGCCTTCCCTCTCGAACAGCGATGATGACCGGTAAGTTCGGAATACATAACGGAGTCATAAACCATGGGGGAACGGCAGCCGATTTGCGCTATGAGGGATCATCCCGGGGTTTCCAGGATCACCTGCTGCGCGACTCCCTGCCGGGATATCTGAATAACGAAATGGGCCTGCATACCAGTTACATCGGAGGTTTTGGTGCGCGGCATAGTTCCTGGAGTTTTTATGCGGGGTTCAGGGAAATCTATGATACAGGAATGGGCGGTATGGAATCAGCTGAGCATGTCACACCGCATGTTCTGGACTGGATCGACAGGAAAGCCGGTGAGGATAACTGGTATCTGCACGTAAACTACTGGGACCCGCATACACCGCACAGGGCTCCGGTCGAATTTGGAAATCCGTTTGCCGATGATCCGCTTCCGGAATGGTTTTCTCAGGATGTAATCAACCGGCACAGGAAACTACCCGGTCCCCATACCATCCAGGACATCAATATGTACGATGACCGGACGTTCCCGAAGTTTCCGCGCCAGGTCGGGCATGTGGAGAATATGGATGAGATGAGAGAACTGATTGACGGATATGATTGCGGAATCAGATATATGGATGATCATATCGGTGCACTCTTTCAGAAACTTGAGGAAAAGGGGGTTCTTGACGATTTGGTAATACTCATCAGCTCAGATCACGGGGAAAACTTCGGCGAACTGGGAATGTATGCCGAACATGGTACAGCAGATCAGATCTGCTGCAGGGTGCCGATGATCATCAGGTGGCCGGGAAAAACTCCCGAAGGATTACGGGACGACGGCCTGCACTATAATCTGGACTTACTGCCGACCCTCTCGGAAATATGTGACAAGCCGGCAAGAGATACCTGGGACGGCAGAAGCTATGCCGCCAGTCTTACCAATGCTGCCGACACGGGCAGGGACTGCCTTGTGCTGGGTCAGTGCGCCCATGGGTGCCAGCGCAGCGTACGATGGGACGACTGGATCTATATCATGACCTGGCATGACGGCTATCACAGATTTGAAGATGAAATGCTCTTCAACATTAAGGATGATCCGCATGAGCAGCACAATCTGGCAGCGGAGTTACCTGAAATTAGTGCAGAAGGAAAGCGGATCTATGCTCAATGGCACAAAGAGATGATGGCGAGTATGCCGGAAGGGTATCCTGAAGATCCGATGGATATTGTACTGCGCGAAGTACCGTTACACTGTGATTATAACATGGTAAAATATACTGAACGGCTTAAAGCTACCGGGCGTGGTGACAGTATCGAGATGATCAAAACGAAGCACCCGGAGCGATTCCATTAAAAGAACGTAATACCTGCAAAGCAAACTCGAATCTCCACTTTACCTTGGAGAACGGGAGTCTGTTAAATATTGCTGAAATGGTGTAAATATGCTGGTTTGTGTGTTAAAACCAATTTTCAATCTTCAGTTCCTTAATCCTCATGAATTCTTTTATATTGTCACTGCTGTCCGGTTAAGAAAATAGATTGAGCTTACAACTAGTTTTACTATAAATAAATAGGAGGTATTTTAACTTTTTTCGATATCAATAGCGATTTATAATGCATGTATTCAATCCTATGGGTTACCATCTGGAGGCGTGCATGGAAAATCGACAGAGGATATTTTCCCAGGTAATGGACTTTGTACCGACTTATGAATTCAAAAAATGTGTAAAACGCTACCAAGGAGATTATCGGGTACGGAACTTTACCTGCTGGAATCAATTTCTTTGTCTGGCATTTGCCCAACTAACCTATCGGGAAAGTCTTCGGGATATCGAATCCTGTTTAAATTCATTCTGGATCAAAAGCATAATTTGACACCTTTACTTTTGTGTATTACTATACACACAGGAGTGTGTATATGCGTACAAATATTGTTCTGGATGATAGTTTGGTTGAAGAAGCATTCAAGTATGCGGAAACCATTCATACAAAAAAAGATTTGATTGAAACTGCATTAAATAACGGTTTCCCAATAATCAACACTATATAAATCAGCTAAAAATCCCCTTTTCATGAGATCCTGAGCCATTTCTGGTTCTTTGGGTCAATAATATTCTACTTTTTCCTCAGGTATCGTCCTTTCCGAGGGACAGAATAC
>JAIPFR010000072.1 GCA_021736525.1 Spirochaetia bacterium | reverse complement strand
CTTCCCGGGCCGGTCTTTTTGAAAAGCGAGAAAGATAATCGTCTCTACAGCATGCGAAAGCCTATCCGGGGCTATGGATATTTCAAATCCCCGGTCATGCCAGTAATCTTCAATCATATTGAAATCTGGTACGGGAACCAGCTCCTCAGGATCAAAATTCATTTCTCTTGCAATTTGTACAAGCTCCTTACCAATTACCGGTTCAAAGTAGTCCGCTAATTCCGGAAATGCGTCGGCAAAAGTTAATCCTTGTTTAATGAGCCGGGAAAGTGATTCGTCTGGTGTTTTTGACGATGTGAGTATCGGTAAAGTAATTTCTGATGCTATGCGACTGCGGGTGAACTTCAGGACAGCAATATATAGATGCTCCTTGGAGGGATAAAATGCGTAAAATGAACCTTTCGCAATTCCTGATGCCGCGGCAATTTGTTCTATGGTCGTTTTTTTCATCCCGAAGCGCCCGAAAAGACCGGCACCTGAGCTGATGAGGAGATTCGAGATTCTTTCCCGTTTGTCACTGGTGAACGATGGCGACATGCTTGCTTTCCTTGTCTTTCTTGAACCTAAATATTTATATGACTATATTATACTTTTTAGTCATATAAATCAAGGAGCAAAAAAGGCTTCCAACTTGCATTCTACTGTGATTCTACTGTGATTCTGTATGGTTTCTGCCGTTTTCGGCTTCCTTCACGATCTGTCCGGCAGTTTTTTCGGTTCCAGCGGCAGTATAATTTTGCATACGGCACCTGTTTTTCCATCTAAACGATTGTTTAGTGTTATACTGCCGTTATGCATTTTCACCCCGGTTTTCGCTATTGCCAGCCCGATTCCGCTGCCCTCAACAGACTGGGCTGCGGAGCGGTAAAATCGGTCAAAAACTCTCGGCATGTCCTCTGCTGGAATTCCAGGCCCATTGTCTGTTATGGTGATTACCGCGCTGCCATCAGCGACGGCTGTTTCAACCAGCACGGCAATATCTGCAGGGTCGGGATGGTTTATGCGGGAAAACTTGATACTGTTTCCTATCACATTCTGCAGAACCCCGTTAATGATCTGCTGGTCGCAATAGATTATCTGCTCATCAAATTTCGAGGAGGGATCGGTTTTTCTTGTGACAACCGCCTCCGCCTCAGGAAGGGCTAGAACGGCACCTTCAATCAGCTCGCCGACCTTGCAGCGTGCTGCATGCAGCAGATTCTTACCAGCGGATCCACGGCCTTCCATCCGGGATAGTTCCAGCAGCCTTGCTATGATCAGCTTGATCCGCCCGGCCTGTTCCTGGCTTCGTTCGAGATAGCTGACCCTTCTTGTCTCATCGTTTCCCCCCTGCCCCTGGAGCAATTCAAGGTAGGCAATAAGTGCGGTAAGCGGTGTTCGCAATTCATGGGAAGCATCCGACAGGAAATTTTTAAGGGTGTCGCGCTCTGTCTTGAGATCCCCGACTGTCAGTTCCAGCTTTTCTGCCATCAGATTAAACTGTCTTGCCAGCAGGCCTATTTCATCCCCCCGCTGAACCTCTTTCGCGCCAACCCTTACTTCAAGATTACCCTCGCTCATCCCGCTTACTGAGCTGCTGAGAACGGAAAGGGGATAGGAAAGCTTTCTTCCCATCAGCCATCCGAGCAGTCCCGCTATTACAAGGGCAATGGCAGAGGCTATACCAAACGCCCCCAGGGCAGGCCGGATTATGCTGCTGCGAATATCTGACTCATTATCAATTATGATAAAGCCCTTAATTTCGTTTCCGTCAATGAGCAGCTCGGTGCTGGCAGAATCCAGAGGAAAGACAGATTGAGCCGATCGCGGCTGGATTTTCGGCTCAGGCAAAGCTTCTGCCTCGTACCTGCTGCTGTTCATCATTCCCCCCTGCCCCATACGCCCGCGTGGTTCCAATCCAAGGGAGTCACTGGAACCCATCATCTGTGCCATACTGCTGAGAAACAGGCGAGGATCATTCAACAATACCCGTTCATCGCTGTCATACATTTCAAAGAGGGAGGTGCCTTCTGACGATACAAAATCGATTGTTATGTTCTGCAGACTTTCGACAGATTCAAGAAACAGCCGGAGCTCCCTGAGTACCGGCTCCCGGCCGATAAACTTAATCAGTTCTGAAGCTGCCTGCTGAGCTGAAGTCTGAACAACTTCAGACTCCTTCTGGTCGGCATATCGATCGATAAATCCATAAAAGATTCCACCAACCATTATCAGCACCATAAGGGTTATTCCAACATAGCTTAACACCAGGGTGTTTTTTAAACTTCTTCTGATAAAACCCATTGGTCGCCCCACCGTTTCCTGCTGCATCAATCCTGTGATGCCAATACATTATACTTACTGCAGCAGGAATGCTGCCTGAATGCAGCCTGCTGCAGTACCGTTAATTCTCAGTGCCGTTAATTCTCAGTACCCGAGGGCGGGGGAAGCTGGAAACCTGGCCTTCCCGGCATTTCCATGCTGTTCCTCGGGGAGTTTCTCAATCCGTCAAACCAGCTGCCTGCCTGGTTTCTTATATCCAGAGGATAGTAGGCAACTCCGAGATAGGCTTTTCCGTCGTTCTCTCCCAATACTACGGTGACTTCCTGAACTCCCTGCAAGGTTCCGACAGTAAGCACCACTTCATCTCCCGGCTGGTATTTCTGTATGCTTCCAGCCAGATCCCCATCGGAAAGGGTTTCTTCATCTACGGCTATTATTACGGAATTTACAGCAATTCCCGCTTTGCCTGCAGGGCTGCCGCTGACGACCTGGGTAATAAAGGCTGTATCACCGCTCATCACAGCTTCAAGCAGTTCAGAAGAGAGTTCGTCGAGCTCCAGGCTTTCCATGTTGTCAAGACCGAACATGCGGTCAAGACCGAACATGCGGCCGGGCCCGAACATGTCGTCAAGACCGAACATGCGGCCGAAGGAGTCTGATTCATCCCGTCCTCCGCGATAGTATTCTTCGTCATCATCATCGACATCATCATCGTCGTCGTCTTCGTAGTATCCATCGAATCTGTTGTTGAAGCCGCCGCCCACGATGCCAATAAGCGGATAGCCTACCCGGCTTTCGAGTACAAGGGAGACTGTCATCTCTTTTCCGCCACGCAGAAGGGTCAATTGAACCTCCTGACCATGCTCGTATCCTTCGAGAGCTGAAGCTATCTCCTGAATGGTGGAAACTTCGGTTCCTTCGAAAGCAGTTACCACATCGCCGCGAATAATCCCGGCCTGAGCCGCTGGACTGTCTGCGAATACGTCGGCAACCAGGACCCCTGGCTCATCGGCATACAGCAACCGGCTGTCATCATTCCAGGAGTCGGAAAAAGCATTTCCTCTGCCCTTCCGGTCGTCCATCCTTCTGTCATTCCGGTTGTCCATCATGCTTCGCATCCGGTTGTCCGTCGCTCGCTCTTCGGCCTGGCCGTACTTTCCGAAAGGACCCATCCCGTAGGGGCCGGGGCTGTAGGGGTTTTCTGCTTCACTTAGCCCGTCCTCCGAAGGACTGGCGTTATCTGCCGGGGATTCCTGCAGATCTGCAGTCCCCATCGGGTTCTCTGTTCCGCTCATGGTGAGGTCATCTTCTACACCCTGGGCAAACGCCATACCGCCAAAGGACACTGCAAGAAGCAGTATTGCCGCTTTCTTAATTAAACTTGTGCTCATAGGGCACCTCCATCAATCTGTGCAAGCATTTTCTGGCCCATCACTGCCTTTTCAGGCACTTTCAAGGCTCACAGGGAAAGCTTCTGTATCCCGGAAGCTGATCCCATTAAGAACATACGCCTGAACGGTTTCTTTTCGATTGAGTACAGGTTAAGATTTCTTAATCTGCGGAGCGGCGGATGGGAATCATATCAGCTCAAATATCCAACCGATATCCGTAGCCTCGCACGGTCTTCAGGTATGCTGGATTCGCCGGATCATCCTCTATTTTTTCGCGCAGATGCCGAATATGAACATTAACCGTTTTGGGATCGTCAGGATTCCAGCTTTCCGACCAGACATGGTCCAGTATCTGCTCACGAGTCAGCACCTGCCCGGGATATTCGAGAAAAAACATGAGCAGCCGCATCTCAATGGGAGTGAGAAAAAGGTCTTCGCCATTTTTCCGGGCTCGCATTCCTCGCAGATCAACTGCTACGGATCCGAAGGTAACCAGCCCGGCATCCTTTTGCGAAGCATGGTCACCGGTATCGGCAAACTCTCCATATGCCCTTCTGATCTGGGCTTTTACCCGGGAGAAGAGTTCCCGGAAGCTGAAAGGTTTGACTAAATAATCATCTGCCCCGACTTCCAGGCCTACAACGCGGTCAAGCACCTCATCCCGGGCCGAAACGATGATAACCGGAAGATGCATGCCTTTGAGACGGATCTTACGGCAGGTCTCATAGCCGTCAATTCCCGGCAATCTGATATCCAGCAGAACGAGGTCGATCTGAACAGCTTCGAGCTGCTCAAGGGCGGCCTCTCCCGTGCCTACTTTAAACGGTTCAAACCCCTCATAACGCAGCCCGTCATACAGGGCATCTGCGATTGCCGGTTCATCTTCAACTATGAGGATACGATTTCGTTTCATCGGGGGTTCTCCTGTGCATTGCTCACGGGGCGGTCCGCTTGAGACTGTTAAAATAGATATTTACAAGTTTGATTGAGGCCTGAGGATCATAGCGGTCCAGAAAGGCTATCTGGAAACAGAAAGATTCAAGAAGATGCAGCAGGTGGTCGCTGACTTCGTTAATTGAGATTACTGCCATTTCCCCGCTCTGCAGTCCGGAGCGAAGCAGGCGCTTGAAAAGAATTATGAGCTTTGCCGTTCTCCGCATGATGATATCGGAGAAATCCTTGCCCTCTTTTTTCAGCTGAATCATGACATAAAGGAGCGAGGTGAGGGCATCCCGATTCTTTGCGGCTGTCATGATGATATCACTGCAAATAGCCTGCAGTCGCTCAAGAACCCCCCGACTTTCATCCCAGGCGATTTCGGCATAGCGAATAAACATTTTTCCGGTAAACAGTTTCACCGCATAGTAGTAGATTTCTTCCTTATCATGAAAATACTGATATATTGTGGGTCTTGAGATATCGCACTCCTGGGCGATGAGTGACAGGTTGGCATCCTTATAGCCTTCCCTGGAAAAGACCTCCAGTGCAGTATAAAGAATTTCTTCCTTCCGCTTGTCATGATCAATAATTTTCGGCATGTATCCCTCTTATGAAACTTCGCTCTAAACACTTTACAGTGTAGCCGATTGAAGACTCTTTTTCCAGAAAAAAAAGAAATTGTGTCAAAAAAACGAAAGCCGAAAGAATGCCGATATACTGCAAATTTCCCCTTCACTGGTTTTTTCGGTTGACTGATTTTGTGGTTGTCTGATTTTGTTCAGTTTTTTATTGACACTTTGATATCAATGTGTTATTTTAAATCCAGAAGCGTAGAGATTGGAAATATAACAAGAGTGAAACAGTATTCTCGTTGAGAATATCTTGCTTTTCGGTTTCTAAGCTTCCGCACTCAACCAATTTTCCAAGCCGGGGCTCCCACCCCGGCAATTTTTTTATCCTTTTCTATCAGCTGTTCTGTAAGTATATTGTTCTCATACCATGGAGGATAGGTTTATCAAAATCATCAGAAAATCCGGCATCCCGGCAATTGAAAATTTTCTCTTATCAGTATTTCGTAAAAATCTTTCAGTGAGAGAGAGCGGGCTGCTCACAATAGGAGTCCCCGGAGGTCGGAGCATTGTGCATGCCGCAGCTGCCCTGCAGCAATTGAAGCCGACCGAACTGGAGCGGATTTCCCTGCAGCTTATTGATGAGAGACTGAGCGGAGAAAAAAACTTTACTGTTCTGCTTGACAACGGGATCCGTGACCTGATAGAGAGCGGAAGGCTTACGTCAGGACAGTTTCGAGATATTCCCCGGAATCCCGCCCTTTACGATCAGGTTGATAGGTTTGACATGCTTTTTCTGGGAATCGGTGAGGATGGTCATATAGCCTCTCTTTTCCCCCGCTCCTATCCGTCTCTTGACGGACCCCATACGGCATCGATTGCGGAGATTCACAATTCACCCAAGCCCCCCCCGGGTCGCATAACTATTACCTATGCGGGATTTCGCAG
>JAIPFR010000071.1 GCA_021736525.1 Spirochaetia bacterium | reverse complement strand
CCGTCATACGAGATGCCATGCAAATGCTGAAAGCCCAGGGGCTGATTGAGGTCAAACACGGAAAAGGAATGTTCGTATCATCAACAGTACTGGAGGCATTCTCCGATGCACTGCTCACATCGCTTCGCAGAAACAACGCAAGCGCGTGGGATGTAGAACAGTTCGAGCATCTGCTGCTTCCGGAAGTAATGGTACTGGCTGCAAAGGAGGCAGATGAGCAGGATATCGCAGCACTGAAGCAGGCGGCAGATCGCTACCTGACCCTTTTCAGCCAGATGACAGAAGCTGATACCGATACCGACGCAAAAACTGATACAGAAGCGAAAGCTGATTCAGAAGCAAAAGCTGAAACTGCCCGAATCCAAGAGGACGCCCGACAAGCCTTCCATACCTTTATGAAAGCCATATTCTCAGCCACCCATAATAAGATGATTTATCTCATCGGATCAGTTGCCATGCACCTGCGCCCCTGGCGCACAATTGTCGATATCGATGCGGATACCCACCAGCTGCTGGCCCTGGAGCGTTCCTACATCATGAACTGTGTAGACAGCATCTCCGACAGAAATCCCCAGAATATCCGGCGAACGGCAGAGGAAAGCCTGGCATCCAATGAACAGATCATACAGATCCTGAAACAGACGCCAGTCGGGCAAAGCCCCCGCATCCCGGGAATGTTTTTAAAAGTGTCTGACACCGGATCCATCAAAAAAACCGAGTTGAATTGAGGAATCCGTTGCTGAACAGCATTCATTTTGCGGGATCCGGTGTCAGACACCGTTATTTCTTTTGCGGGATCCGGTGTCAAACACCGTTATTTCACTATCATTTTGAATTTGTCTCTTACCTTTTCAGAACCCCCGGATCGGGCGTACTAAAAGAGTTTCAGCCTTGGCTCTGCTCTCTATGCTTCCGTCCGAGAACTTCATTGCGTATGCCTCATCGGCACTGGATTCAGTGGAACTCCAATAAGCAGTTAATGGACTGAAGTCCCCTAATGAAAAATTATCAAGGTTCGATTTAAGCAGCAGCAGTTCGTCATGTGACGGCAGATACCAGTCGGAAATCGGATAATTCTGGTGTTCATTGCTCGTATAGCTGCTGCAGATTCCGGCTGCAGATGCTGATCCAAACTCATCAACCAGTATTTCAGTATTGCCGAATCCGTCGCCGATATTGGATTCCGTGACGCCCACGGCATTTCCTGTTGGACCCCATATGTGAATCGGATCCAGCCCTGGGGAGTTGTACCAGTCTGCAGGGGCAGCTTCAAGATACCGGCCGTAGATATCATCTATGCCATCGTCTTCATCGTCATAAAAAATCAGTCCACCAGCCGGGCCAGTATCCCGCAGTTCATAGGTCGTGTACTCCCACAATGCATAGAGAGTTTTATCGTCTATAACCGTATCGCTGCTGAAGTTCCATTCCTGTAAAAAACTCGTGCTGCGATACCAGCCGAGAAAGTTGAACCCCGGCCGGAATGCAGCCCCGGGGGAGCTGATCGTTGTTCCGTGGCGAACATCGTTTGCATTGGCAACCCCTGCTCCTCCCATGCTGTCAAAACTTACCGTATAGGTATTCCAGGCGTAGAAAAGCTTCAGCACCAGAGACCCATCCCCGGCGATGGTTCCGCTGCTTATTCGGTCTGGGTGCTCGGTGTTCTCGCTGAAACCGGTATAGCTATTTACAGAAGCTTCGGCAGCAGTATCGGTGGTCCCTGTCAGGTTTTCCGTCTCATACAGGGAGTATCCGTCATCCTCTACATGCTGAAGGTAGTGCTCTGCCTTGTAGTCGGTATCAGTATGAGCACTCCACCTTGCGTACAGGGTTATATCATCGGCTGCAATATCCATGGAAAAGTCCCACTGGACCAGATATTCATGGTCTGCAAACCATCCAACGAACGTATAACCGTCCCGCTCCGGGGAAGGGGAGGGCTCTGTTACATAATCTGTGACCTGCTGGTCTTGAACCGGTGTCCCCCCAAGCGAATCAAAGGTAACTGAGAATTTCCTTAACGATGGAAAGAAAAAACTGCAGCCGTTCAGAGCAAGGAACAGAAAGGCCACGGTAAGCGTCATAATTACGGCAATACGGAACTGTGTACTTTTCAGTCTGCTTTTTATCATATCCATCCCCACTGGTAGAGATTGCTTAATTATACCCAATCAGCGAGCAACTGCAACAAAAAAATGCGGAGTCAGACACCGTTACCATCATTATTACTCACTTGTCAAAAGTGAACAGGAATCCAGAAAACTTCGCTCGACGGTAGCGGAAATTATTCAGCAGCGACTGCCCGTCATAGTGCTGATACGCTATTTTGAACCGTTGTCCCTTTTTACCCCGGGCAAAAATATACCCCACCTGTAAACTGATATTCGGTGCATACCCGGTTTCCTGCCACCGACTGATTTGGCCAGCAGCAAAAAGTGATCCGGAATTCCCGTTAGCAATCGGAAGCTCAACCTCTGCCCCGTACTGATACCAGATAAATGAATGATCCGACGGTGCCAGATTCCTCCATCCAAGAAGAATCGGATCATCCCCGGGAAGATAGAAACTGTAGTCCCCGTACACCCGGAGCGATCTGGCTATCACAGGGAGTATCGGCTCAAGCCCAAATAATGGCTCAACCATCGCCGAAATCACATAATCATCACGGACAAAAGCCCCCTCGTTCAGCGGAAGCCCCATATCGAAATCCACCAGTGAAGAACCATCCCCGTTACTGTCCAACTGATCTCCCATATGCGAACAGATGTGATGGCGGGTAAGGCGGAATGCTGCCCAATCGGACGGACGGACTGCTAGACTGAAATAGTAGATTCCATCAACTCCCAGCAGATCCGTCCGGTCGGTATCCATGAATGTCGTGAGAGCCATCCCCCAGTCCATCTCAATCCCCAGATCTGGTGAACCGATGGGCGAAAAACGAAAGAAATTATACCGCATTCCAATCGTTATATCGAAATGCTGCTCCGTTCCGTCATCTCTCGGGTGGATCTCATCAATCTGATAATTTCTTATAGAAATCTGTGAGTTTACCGCCAGCGGATCGGCAAGATACGCCGGATACAGAAAATCATCTGGGAGCCCCGTATAGGAAACTGGCAGTCTTCCTATCTGCAGTGGTTCATTAGAACCGATCGTCTCCCCGCATACCTGCTGAGATCCCAGTGAAACGAGCAGCCAAAACAAAAGCGGAAAATGCCTAAAGCGGAGAATACCAACCCGTAACCTCATCCTAGAATTCCCCCTTAACTTTCCAGACATCGTTCAACGGACCGTTATTCGAAAATCCCCCCAGAATGAAGAGTGATGGTTCTGAATCTCCGACAGGAGTGAACACCTCAGCGCTGTAGCTGTAGCGGGGACCGAATCCACTGCCCAGAGAATCCCTGCTCCATGTGTTTGTCATAGGATCGTAAACTTCCGTAGAGTAGGTCCGGTACGTTTTGGAAAAACGCCAGCCGGCATTGCTTTTGCCCGCAAACATCCAGATTTTCCCCATAAATGGAACCATTACATGCTCAGACCTTCGCGAAGTTGCATCCAGCGGCCTTTTCAGGAAATTCCAGCCCTCAGCCTCGTTCGCCGGATCAAATACCCATGCATTATCCCAGCGTTCCACCCGTTCATCAGCCCTGCCTGTGGATGACTCCTCCATGCCGCTGAACGATCCGCCCTGCAGGTACCATTTGCCGTCCAGCTCACACGATGCATAAGATGCCCGTTCTCCGGGAAGCTTTGCACTCATCTCAGACCATGTACTGCCGTCATACTTCCATATGTCATCACAGTAGTACATTCCGTGATAGAACCCGCCTGCAAGATACAAAGCCGAATCGGCAGCAAATACTTCGTGGTTCATTCTGGGCTCCCACAGAGCATCATCTGTTACAAGCTCCCAGCGTACTCCATCAGCCGATTTCCATACTTCATTACTGTATCCCCTCAGGCCAGTCTCCTCCTCCACGGCAAACCCGCCGATAAGGTAGAGTTCATCCTGAAAAACAGCCAACGCATGACCCCGTCGTCCGCTCCACTCGGTTCTTTCCGCCACCAGTTCCCAGGTAATGCCATCTGTGCTTTTCCAGACATCCTCCAGGTAGCAGTCCTTATCTCCTCTCACTGTTGAATCGTACCCGCCAATTACCCACATAGCCCCGTCAAACACGATCGATGCATGATCATAACGCGGCGACCACGCAGCCTCTGCTGTACTTTGCTCCCACGAAAGTTCCCCGTCATAGACTTCTGGACCATACTCGCTGAGCGGAATCATAAAGGGCTCCTCACATCCGGAAATTACCGTCAGCAGAGTCAGGAACACCAGTCCTATCAATGGGTGAATATACTTCATGCTTACTCCTCATTTATACTCAAGAGATTGGTTAACTTTTTGTTTGTTAATGAACTTATCAAGGCCGATGCAGTTTTGAGTATGCCGTTCGGTGTCGATGCCCTTATGTGTCAGGGTTCGGCGTCAGGCTCCTTCTTCTTTGGCACCTCCTTCGCTGTCGCTTTCCTCATTCCACCGGTACTTTCTATTTTGTTTTAAAACATCGGTATCGCAGCTCAGACACAGCCCGTTATGGCAGCAAATGATCCAGCCGCACTGCGGACAGCGCCACTTATCCTCCTCCCTTCTTAAAAATACCTCCATCCCGTCTTGCTTAATAGTTTCTAGATTCTCTAACATACTCATGTGATACTTGGTGCGGTAGCGTTTGTCCAGGGATTTCAACCGCTTGCAGGGATACTCATCACATGCAAAACAAAACCGGACTTTTCCGTTTCCGAGCAATTCGCATCGATCACCCATGTGGGTACAGTTTTCTCCCCTCGGAATGCAGCCGGGACAGTATTTCCTGTGAAAACCCTTTTTATTCAGATCCATCTGCATACCCTGGTATGCGATGCAGAGGCTGCAGTTCATCCCGCAGGGGGCAATAAGATCTTTCTCCATTGGACACCTCAGTCTGTCTTCAATTTTTATACATAGGAGGAAATTTCAAGATAAAATCATTTTGAAATTCCAACGATTATGAGCCAATTTCCGGGCAATAAGTAAGAGTTTCGAGCCGCTCCATCGCTCCCTGCAGTATACCATGGGGTAGGGCATCTGACACCATTTTCATGTTTTACTGTTTTACTCCACCATTTGACCACCTGATCCCGATCAGCTTATAATACCAGTCAGCAAGATCAGAAGACCAGCAAGATCAGGCGGGAGTTATTCATGTCGCATATACCGGATCGTCCCATTCTCTCAATTTATCGATTGAATAGTTCAGACCAGACCAAGACCCAGACCCAGAACAGGGACCAGCATAGGGACCAGCATAGGGACCAGCATAGGGACCAGCATAGAGACCAGGCCCAGACCCATGACCTGAGAATCCTCACAGAAAAGCTGCTGGATACGGCAGGCTTGGAAGAAATGCTGCCGAAAAACCGGAAGAGCAGAATAGGCATTAAACCAAACCTTGTCGTAGCCCGTCCCGCCCATGAAGGCGCAACGACCCACCCGGATATAGCAGCCGGAGTAATTATCTATCTGAAAAAGCGCGGCTACCATAACCTGTTGATACTTGAGGGCTCCTGGGTCGGCGATTCAACCGTAAAAGCCTTCAGCAAATGCGGGTACACGAATCTCTCAACTGAATTCAACGTTCCGCTCATTGACACCCAGAAAGATTCGGTAATCACACGAAAAATCGAAGACTATAAACTCTCTATCTGCTCAGTCATGGAAACGATTGATTATCTTATAAACCTTCCCGTATTGAAGGGCCACTGCCAGACCCGCTATACAGGAGCCCTCAAGAACCTCAAAGGCTGCATTCCTGATAGCGAAAAACGCAGATATCATTCCATTGGGCTTCACGAACCCATAGCTCGCCTCAACCAGCTGATCAGTCAGGACTTCATCGTTATGGATGGAATCTGCGGTGATCCCACCTTTGAAGAAGGAGGATCCCCCTCATCGATGAACCGCATCCTCTGCAGTGCCGATCCGGTATTACTTGACAGCTATGGAGCATCACTGCTTGGGTATACACCGGACGAAATTCCCTATCTGACCAGGGCATCAGCCCTTGGGACAGGTAACCTATGGGATGGGGATGAATCTGCCGTTCT
>JAIPFR010000070.1 GCA_021736525.1 Spirochaetia bacterium | reverse complement strand
GATTCCAAAAATAGAGAGAAAAAAAGTAATACTTCCAGTACCGCGGCCCCGTATTGATGTCAGCATATTATCTGCTCATAGTCTCCGTCCAGGCTTTCAGCCTGATATCCAGATTCCGGGCAACATCATCCGGATGGAGGGATAATGCTGAAGGCGGTTCGGGAGCGTAGGTGAAAGATTCCGGAAGTTTTGTTTCAGCAGCAGCCGGATACATCCAGTTGGTAAGCGGGATCAGTTCCTGGACGGAAGAACTCAGGAGAAAGTCTATAAAGAGCCTGGCCTCTTCAAGATTTTGTGCACCTTGCAGAATGCCCGCCCCCTCAATCTGCATATAATGTCCTTCTTCAAAAATTAACGCCTCATAACGGTCACTGTTCTCATACTCCATATGGTAGGCTGGACTGGTCGTATAGCTGAGCACCATGGGAGCCTCCCCGGCTGTAAACAATCCATACCCGTTGCTCCATCCGTCTGTGACGGTTAACAGGGATGGTTTCAGCTTCTCCCAATAGTCCAGATAATCATTCCCGAATCGGGATACCGTCCAATGCAGCAGACCGATACCGGGAGAAGATGTTCTCGGATCCATAACAATGATGCTTTTTTTGTAAATTGGATCAGTTAACTCAATGAGGGACCTCGGTTTCGGAAGTGATGAGGCTGTATCAAAGATGAAGGCAAAATAGCCGTAGTCATAGGGGGTAACATGGTAGGTTTTGTCAAAATGCAGCGCTTCTGGAACGTTATCTACAGCTGGGCTTCTGTAGCTTTGCAAAACACTCTCTTTCAGTGCCCTTTGAAGCAAATTGTCATCAATTCCAATGATGATATCCGCTTTGGGGGCGTTTTTTTCCAGAATAGCCCTTTGCAGAACCTGGCCGCTGTCGCCGGCCGATATCAGTGAAACTTTGATGCCGTACTTCCGGGTAAACATTTCTGCTGCTGCGGGACCCGGGCCCCATTCTGATGCAAATGAGTCATAAGCATAGATACGTAATTCTCCTGCCGATTCTGCGGCAGTTTCTGAGGAAGCAGTCCCTGCTGAATCTGAGGAACTGTCAGCAGTTCCGGTTGCTGCTGCAAAAGTGAAAGGCAGCAAAAGAATTACAGTCAGAACAAATAGTTTTTTTATCATAAAAAACTCCTTACCATGAGATGTTCTGTCTGTGGGTTTTGTGAGAAGAATGTACTGATGAGAGTACAGCTGTCGATCCCTTCGCTGGTATTACCCAGATCAGGTTCAACGGGTATGATCTCAGACCGGTTCCTTTGCTGACAGCAAAGTTGCGGACACCCCTAGACACTTTTGATAATAATCTCTTCTAAAAAAAAAGACAAGCTGATAAGGAGCGTTTCTTAAGTTTCTTAAGTTTCCAGAGGAAGCGACAGGTAGAATGTTGACCCCGCGCCTTCTTGGGATTCAACATGCACACTGCCGTTATGACGAAGCATGATGTGCTTGACAATAGCCAATCCAAGTCCCGTTCCGCCTTTTTCGCGACTGCGTCCCTTGTCCACCCGGTAAAAACGTTCAAAAATCCTGGGGATAAGATCCTCTGGAATTCCGAACCCCTTGTCACAGACGGAAATAACTGCATTGCCGTGTTTAATGCTGCAGCAGACAGTTACCGGGGAAGTCGGGTCACTATATTTCAGGGCATTGTCAATAAGATTGATCAAAGCCTGCTCAATCAGCAGCGGGTTGCACTGCACGAGTACAGATTCTGTACAGTTGATGTCAATTTCCCGTCCGTTAAAAGCAGTTTTTTCCACACAGACTCTGACTGAGTCTTTGATAAGATTCTGAATGCTGATTTTCTGCATATTTTGAGTTGCATCATTCTGTTCAAGCATCGAAAGGGTGAGCAGATCCTCGATGATGTCTTGAAGACGGTTTGTCTGGGTGAAAATAATGTTCAGAAATTTTTTAATGCGCACATCATCTGGCTTGAACTCCTGATAGAGCAGGGTTTCAGTAAAACCCTTGATTGATGTTACCGGTGTCTTGAGCTCATGAGATACGTTGGCTACAAAATCCCGTCGGACTTTCTCAAGATGGAGCAGTCTGGTAATATCGTTAAAAACAATCAGGATAGTGCGCTCAGGTTCGGGAGAAACTACCGAAACATACACTTGAAAGCTTCGTTCCCTGATGGTGATCTCAAAACGTTCAGAGGGCAGAGGCAGTTGCATTGCTGAATCTGATCCTGATCCCCTGATCACTTTTTCCAGCACGGTATTGAGTGTTTTATTCGAAGCAGCCTGCATGTAGTATTTTCCCAGCAGTTCTGATTCAACTGCAGCCTGAAATAATTCAAGGGCTGCCGGATTGGTCTTTATAATGGCTCCATGTGAATTCAGGACAAGAATCGCATTATCCATACTGTCCAGAACAGCCTGAAGCTCCTGTTTTTGAATTGAAATATCATTAATCTGATTATTCAGCTGAATTGACATGGTTTTCAAGGCTGTATAAAGATTCTGAATTTCAATCGACGGGGAATGAACAGGCCTGCTTTTGCCGAATTTGAGACCCGAATCTATGCCGGCTTCTGCTGCCAGCTCAGCCAGAGGCCGTTCAATTTTACGGTCAATATAGAGAACCAGAAATATTGAGAGGGCAATAAAGGTGAAACTGCCGATAAGCACATATATCAGTACAACAGAAAATGTACGTTTGACTCGGTTGAAGGGCATGGCTATTCGGAGAACTGCTGCAACTTTCCCATTATTGTCAACTATGGGAACTGCATGATACAGCATGTCTATTTTGAGAGTTTCACTGAAGCGGACATTTGAAGATGAAATGCCGGATAAGGCTCTAAGCACCTCAGGTCGGTTGCGATGGTTTTCCATGGAATCGGGATTCTCATCGGTATCCGCTGCTACTTGCCCGTCAGGCAGAATATACGTAATTCGGGAGAGGGAATTTATCGATAAGTGCTCGAAAAGAACCTGCAGCTGGGAATTGTCACGGTAATTTTCATTGAGGATATCTTCTTCAAGAAGATTTCTGACTATCACTGCTGTTTCATCCAGATTTTCAATACTTTGCTCAAGTACAAACCGACGAGAGGTTACTGAAATGAAAATTATGCTGAATGCAACAATGAGTATAACTGTGACAGCTATTTTGGGATAAAGCAGCCCACGCAGTTTTTTACCGGTCATGATTTCTCCAGAAAAAGACTGTCATTCCGCCATACGATAGCCGATACCTCTGACAGTTTCAATTATTGAGCCGGAATCCCCCAGCTTTTTGCGGATGGCGAGAATTTGAACGTCAACAGAACGTTCTGTAACCGGGTAGTCAGCTCCCTTGCAGGCTTGAATAATCTGTCCCCGGGAGAAAACCCAGCCCGGACTGCGAACGAGAAACTCCAGAATACTGAATTCGGTAGCGCTTAAATCAACCGGTTGTCCTTTATAGGTGACAATATGTCTAATTGTATCAACCTCAAGCCCATTATGGGAAATCAAGGCATTTACGGCACCCTGTCGGGCTGAAAACTTCTTTCTTCTCCTCAGGACTGCCCTGATTCGGGCATTCAGAACTCTCGGACTGAACGGTTTGGTCATATAGTCATCAGCGCCCATCTCAAGACCAAGAACAATGTCGGCATCATCACTCTTGGCTGTTACCATAAGTATAGGAATGTCGTAGGAAGAAAGAGCCCTGCAGACTTCAATTCCGTCAATCCCTGGAAGCATCAGGTCAAGTACAATAAGATGGGGAGACGATGCTTTTACTTGGGCCAAGGCCTGCTCTCCGCTGGATGCCGTGGTTACCGAATAACCTTCTTGTTCAAGGTTGAATTGTATCAGTTCCCTGATATCGGCTTCATCCTCTACTACTAAAATTTTTTTTTCTGGCATAAATTCAGTATCCTCAATATTTTATTTCTGCTCAATGAAGAAACATTGCGAAAATCCCCTTTGAAGAACTAGAGATTCAATTCAAGATGTTCCCCGTTAGCATCATAGATGATCCATTCGCAGATGTTAGTTACATGATCTGCGAACCGCTCGAGCCACCTGTTTACAAACATTAACGAATTTATCTGTTTGAAATTGCTGCTGTTCTCCATCATGTAGGTAAAGAGCTCACGATTAACCTGGTCTCTCAGATTGTCAACAGAATCATCCATTTTTGCTGTTTCAAGAGCCAGTTGTGCGTCTGAAGCGGCAAATGCATCCAGAGATTTCTTCAGCATAGCCAGACCGATTTCAGCCATCCGGGGAATATCTATCAGTGGTTTTACATATTCTGTTTTACCCATTTTCAAGACCTCTTTGGCAATATGAACTGCATGATCTCCCATACGTTCCAACTGGGCTATAATCTTAAAGGATGTAATAATATGGCGCAGATCTCCGGCAACCGGCTGCTCAGTAGCGATAAGCAGGATGATATCATCCTGTATGGACGTCTCCATGGAATTAATCTTGTCATCTTCGAGGATGACTCTTTCAGCCCCTTCGAGGTCATTATCTTTTAACACTTTTATTGCGTTTCTCATTGCTTCATCGACATATATTCCCAAAGTCAGAATGTTTCTGTCGAGGTCGCTTATTCTGGTGAGCAAATGTTGTCTGTGAATCATATTCATCTCCTGAAGCTTATCCATGGTAGTGGAGAGCTCTGAATACATAGAATTGAGCCAATTTCAAAATGCTTCGCATTTTTGAAATTGGCTTTTGAAGTTTGCCTACATATTCAAATAATAAATTATATAATAATTAATTATTTGAAATGCAAACTTCTAACCAAAACGTCGCTCTTGCTTTTTGCAAGAGCCTCAATTATATAGCAATAATTGATCAGGATATAGTTTTTTTCAACCGAACTTTCCCGATATATAATCTTCTGTCCTTTTTTTAGCTGGATTGAGAAATATTGTTTCAGTTTTATCATATTCTTCCAGATATCCGGTTCGGTTTTCATCAACCATGAAAAAAGCGGTATAGTCAGAAATTCTGGAAGCCTGACCCATGTTATGCGTAACAATTATTACCGTGTACTGTTTTTTCAGCTCAAGCGCAAGATCTTCAATTTTTGATGTCGCTATGGGGTCAAGTGCGGAAGCCGGTTCATCCATCAGAAGAATCTCAGGTTCGACGGCGAGAGCCCTGGCAATACATAACCGCTGCTGCTGACCGCCGGAGAGACTGAGGGCGTTCTGCTTCAGTTTATCTTTAACCTCGGTCCAGATGGCAGCGTTAATCAGACACTGTTCTACATGGTCGTCCATATTCCCTTTGAACCCGTTTATCTTAGCGCCCCAGGCAACGTTTTCGTAGATGCTTTTCGGAAAAGGATTCGGTTTCTGGAATACCATTCCCACTTTTTTTCTCAAGAGGATAGGGTCTACTGCAGAATCATAAATATTCTGTCCATGAAAAGAAACAATGCCATCCATTCTTGCTGATGGAATGAAATCGTTCATTCTGTTGAGGCTCCTGAGAACAGTACTTTTACCGCAGCCGGAAGGGCCGATCAAGGCAGTTATTCGGTTTCGGGGGAATGTAAGGGTAACATCCTTTACGGCGTGGAAATCTCCATACCAGATATTCAAATCGGATGCATGCATATAGGTTTCATTCTGTTTGGATACGGTTTTTTGTTCGGATTTGCTCATGTCAGTTCCTTGATTACAAAATGCGTTTTTTTGAATAGTGATTACGCAAATAAATTGCGAAAGAGTTCATACTCAGCAGAAGAACCAGCAAAACAATTATTGCCGCAGCGGCTATGTTTCGAAATTCTCCCTGAGGTCTGGCTGACCATTGATAAATCTGGATCGGAAGGGTAGTGAACTTCGAAAAAGGTCCTGAAGGGTCCAGTGAAACAAAGGTTGATGCCCCGACCACGACAAGTGGAGCAGTTTCCCCTATGGCACGGGAAAGCGCAATAATTGTCCCGGTGAGGATTCTCTCGAAGGAATTGGGTAAAAGATGATGCCAGACAGTCTGCCATTTAGTTGCACCTAATCCAAAACTGGAGTGGCGAAGCGAGTCCGGGAGAGCCCGCAAAGATTCCTGGGTGTTTATTATTATTATCGGAAGGATAAGGAGACCCAGAGTGAGGCCGGCAGAAAGAATGGTTCTCCCATTGGCAGTTGAGGGATCGGCAGCACCGAAGGCAGCTCCGCTGGTAATTGGAACAAGAACACGGACAAAAACTGCCAGCCCGAGAAGTCCGTATATAATTGACGGTACCCCGGCAAGATT
>JAIPFR010000069.1 GCA_021736525.1 Spirochaetia bacterium | reverse complement strand
TGCCTTTCCCGTCGGACTTGATGACAGTCCCTTTTCTCTTCTGGCGCTCGGCCCATTCCGGAAACCTTCCCATGAGTTGCCTCCTTCACACAAGTATATGATACCACTACCATATACTTTTGGCCACAAAAAAATACCCAGAACTTGAAACCTTCAAATCCTGGGCTTATTGCTGCTTTTTAATTTTTATGCGATTGCCCTGCATGCGAAGGTACTGCCCCTCCCTCAAAATTGATTGACACCTCAGCCAAATCATAGTATCGTAAATACCATAAGATAACTTAGGAGGTTCACATGGCAACAGTTGAACTAAAGAACATTTCAAAAGTGTATGACGGCAATGTTAAAGCGGTAGACAGCATTAACGTCGACGTCAAGGATCGGGAGTTTGTGGTTCTCGTCGGTCCCTCGGGCTGTGGAAAATCTACAACGCTCCGTATGGTAGCGGGACTCGAGGACATTTCATCCGGTGAATTACTGATTGACGGAAAACTCGTCAACGATGTTCCGCCAAAAGACCGGGATATTGCGATGGTATTCCAGAATTATGCCCTGTACCCGCACATGAGCGTCTATGACAACATGGCGTTCGGTCTTAAAATCCGGAAGTTTCCGAAGGATGAGATAGACCAGCGTGTACGTGAAGCGGCAAAGATTCTCGACATCGAAGAACTGCTCGACAGAAAACCGAAAGCTCTTTCTGGCGGACAAAGACAGCGTGTCGCTGTAGGACGAGCCATTGTTCGAAAACCGAAAGTATTCCTTTTTGACGAACCGCTCTCCAATCTTGATGCAAAACTGAGAGTCCAGATGCGGGCAGAGATTTCCTCTCTACACAGCAGGCTGAAAGCAACTATGATCTATGTAACCCATGACCAGGTTGAAGCTATGACCATGGCTGACAAGATTGTAGTTATGAAGCTGGGCATCATCCAGCAGATCGGAAGTCCGCTCGATCTGTATAATACACCAGCCAACAAATTTGTAGCCGGCTTCATTGGTTCTCCACCGATGAACTTCTTTACCATTAAGATTGAAAAGAGCGGCAAAGGTCTTGTTGCAGTAGGCGACAGTTTCAAAATTGAGCTTGAATCTTCCTTCAATGCCTTGCTTAAGGATTATGTTGGAAAAGATGTCGTATTCGGCATTCGCCCCGAAAACCTTGAATATGTTCCTGAAGCTGTGGAAGGTAAAACGATTGATACTGAAGTACTGGTTGTTGAGCCTTTGGGTGCTGAGACTCACATTATTGTTGCTGCAGGAAAACATCAGGCAGTTGCAAAAGTTGAACCGTCAATTATTCCTGAAGTCGGTGACAAAATGAGTCTTGTACCGAATTTCTCCAAAGTAGTATTCTTTGATGCTGCAACCGAACAGGCTATTCGCTGATTTTACCAGACAGATTTTAGATTTTACTATCAACCGGCTGATATCTATTCAGCCGGTTTTTTATTCTCCATTGCCTGTTCTTCTTGGCCGGGCTTATTATTCGCCGGTTCATTTCTGCTCAGGTACACTTTCTGGATGGCAGCATTCCACCTTTCCGGATAGGGAATTCTAAAGACCGCCCGGTCACGCCGACCGTCTGCATTAACGAAATTGACGGCAATAACCTTTACGTACATCAACTTGCCTTTAAATGTATCAATCACTGACAAGGAAGAAATTGCTTCCCCTGGAATAACCAGTTCCCGATTCATAAATTTAGCCCGGTAATAGAGTTCCTTTTGCGTCATGACGAGGGTGCCAGTACTGCGCAGCGGTTTTCCCGGGACTGATTCAACCCCATAGAACTGAACCCCGAATGAACTGAGCAGAATCTCATGCTGCTGATACTTGCTCCGTATGCGGCGGGATTCCAAATTGCGTATAAAGGCAATAAGAAAAACTATTGACATAAACCCGATGCCGATAAGGAGAACTTCCAGATTATTACTGGCTGGTATTAACGGATTATCCATCACACAATCCTTTTCAGGGAACGGAGTACTTTTTTCTTTATCAGGGTCCGGCTGAACTGCTTCTTAAGCTTCAGTTCCGCAGTAAAGGATTCAGCGATTTCTTCATCACTTTTCCCCTCATCCCGAAGTTTCAGGATATGGTCGCGGTTCATCTCAAGCAGATTTCTGACTGAATTACGGTTTGTATCCTGCATCATAACAAGTGAAATAACAGCAATTATCAGAGACAGGCCGACGGTAATGGCTATATCCCAGGACGGGTCCTTGACAACATAACGAAAAATCGAGTTCGGATTACCAGCGTTGAATATTGAATAGAAATCCAGTACCAGGAGAACGGCAAGAAAACCGAACAGTACAATTCTTGCAGTTGATTTCATATCTACGTTCCTTACAGTCATTTCAGCGGTCTTGATACGGTTTATATATGACATGAGACAGCTTTACGCTGTCTCATGTCCCTGTCCTGATTTACTGATAATGAAGAGAGTTTAACTCGATATTACGCAGAACTATCGAATCTTGAGTTCTTCACCGACAGCGAGTTTAGCCCATTCTGCTTCAGCTTTCACCCAGGCCTCTTCACTGGCTTCGGTTTCCCAGTACTCGAGACCTCTTTCTGCCTTTGTAGCGCCAGGCAGCAGGTTATCAAGCAGGATAGCCACAATCGCGGTTACAGCCATACCTGTGGTAAGAATTGTCTGCAGGATAGATCCCAGGGTCTGAATAAACATACCTGAATCGACCCAGCTGATTGGAGCTGCACCAAAGTGGGCAGGAAAACTCAGTCCTGAAAAGAAAGCTATACCAATGATGAAAAGGTTCCTGGAGTTGTTCATATTGACAAACTGCAGGTTCGAGATACCGACAGCTGCGATGAGACCGAACATTGCAACAAACATTGCTCCTACAACCGGTTCAGGAAGGGTTGACAAAACGGCTCCGAACTTTCCAAACATCGGAAGGATAAGCATAAGAACGGCACCGGCCTTTATTACTCTACGGCTGGCAACGTGAGTCAGACCGATTGACCCGATGTTCTCTGAATACGAAGTGGTTCCATTTGCAGTCTGAAAAATACTGGCTATAAGACAGCCGAGACCTTCCGCACCAAGTCCGCGAGAAATCATTCTCTCAGTGGGAACAGGAGCTTCTGCCATACGGGCACAGGAGTAGTAGTCACCAATCGACTCAACCATGGATCCCAGGTAACCGGCCAGCATACCGAGAGATCCGGCAATGGTTATTGAATTGATCTGAGGAAATCCCCACTTGAACGGAAGAGCCGGTCTGAGAGAAATCCATTTCGCTGCCGCTATCAGTTCCAACTGACTGCGGAGGTTGGCAGGATTTCCTTCTGGAATCAGGTTGAACACGGTTCCGAGAAGTGCAACAAGCCACCCGGTAATAATTGCAAGAAGTACCGGAAAAAGCAGGAATGCCTTGATCTTGCGGGAGAAAACCTGTGAATAGAGAATCATCGATATAAGGGTAACCAGGGAAACTGTCCAGTTTCCAGCCATCCAGGGTGCCCCGATGCCATACAGAGCCAGTCCGATCATCGCAATTGTCGGTGCGATTGTCAAAGGACTGATCAGTCTCTTAATGTATCCCAGCAGACCCGTATACCCGAGAATGATCTCAAAAAGTGATGCGAACATTACTGCCGCACTGACCTGCTGAATCATGACTTCCCAGCCAAGCCCCTGGGCTCCGACCATACCGACTATAGCAAACATCGGTCCAAGAAAGGAGAAGGTTCCGCCCTGGATGATCGGAAGCCTGTTGCCAAGAGGAGACTGCTGCAGCAGGGTTGTTATTCCGGACACAAAGAACATCGTCGAGATAAGAAGCGCCAGTTCTTCCTGCGGCAGCTGCATAGCCCCGCCGACGATGAAAGGAATAATGACGGTTGCCCCGAACATAGTCAGGTACTGCTGAATTCCCAGGAGAAAGGCAAGGCCCATTTTTGGCTTGCTGCCGATCGGGTAGATTACCCACCCACTTTTATTAATTCCATTCTCGCTCATAGTTCCCCCATTTTAATATATTTATTTAGCCTTCTTCAGAAAGCAGTTCTCTCCCTGATTCGGCTTTTTTTCAAGCATTCTGCATAAATATGCATATCGGACGATTTCAGGAAATAAGACGCGGAAAAGGCTGAAGGTTTATGTTGCAAAGCATAACCTGACCACCCTCTTTCGAACCATTTGAACTCATCATATACCAAATTATGCTGTTTTTACAACTTTTTTTGCAACATTTATTATTTTTTTCGGAATGCTGACTTTTCTGCAGCATTCCGTTTGTTTACCAGCTCGAAATTTGCCACTTCAGGGCAGATGCTGGCATATCTCTGTATACATTTCCGGACGACGGTCCCGGAAAAACTGCCACCCGTCCCGTACTTCCCGGATCTGGTCCAGGTCGAGGTCTGCGACTACCAGTTCAGTCTTATCTCTTGATCCTTTCACTAGCAGTTTTCCACGCGGATCAACAAAATAGCTTGAACCGTAAAACTCCCCGAATTCCCAGGGTTTTTCCACCCCCACCCTGTTGTTTGCTCCAATGAAGACACCGTTGGCGACTGCCTGCGCCGGCTGTTCAAGCTCCCAGAGATATTCTGATTTGCCTGCTACCGTTGCTGAGGGGTTGAATAGTATTTCTGCTCCCTTCAGGGCCAGTACCCGTGCGCTTTCAGGAAAATGACGGTCGTAGCAGATGTAAATCCCGATTTTTGCATAGGCTGTCTCAAATACTGGGAATCCGAGATTCCCTGGTTTGAAATAAAATTTTTCCCAGAAGCCCGGCCATGTGTGCGGTATCTGTATTTTTCTCATTTTCCCCAGATAACTGCCGTCAGCATCTATCACGGCCGCGGTGTTGTAGTAAACTCCCTCCTGGGCTTTTTCATAAACCGGAAGGATCAGGACCATGCGGTACTTTTTTGCATATTCAGCAAGACGCTCCGTGGTGGGTCCCGGAACAGTTTCTGCAGATCCGTACCACTTTATGTCCTGCTCTGCACAAAAGTAGGGTCCGTAGAAAATCTCCTGGAGACAGAGAATCTGCACTCCTTTTTCTCCAGCCTCTTCAATCAGCGGAATATGCTTCTGGATCATCGCTTCCTTTATTTCCGCAAGACTTCCATCATGCTTAGGGTTGGATGCCTGGATGTGAGCACATTTGACAATTCTAGACATAGCTTCCTCCTTACTTGGCAGACTGAAGCAGAGAAGCGGAAAATCAGAGAAGCAGAACCCGCGGAATAAAAAACATCTCGGAAATTCTCCTGCCCATTTTCTATTGTCTTACATTCAGTCCTCTGCTAATTCTATGCTCTTGAAATACAAGCTGTCAAGGAAAACAGCAATATATCGCGTTTTTTTATCAAGCCCTTTTCAACCTTGATAATTGAGGATATGGTTAGGTGGAAGGCGGATCAAATTGGCGGAACCGCCGTCAAGGTCCGCCGTGATAAGGAGGGATTAGCCTGCAATGTCATTAAATTGGAAAGAAATAAACCTGATCCTTGAAGAACTTGCCCTGCCCGGTTCTTACATTCAGAAAATAGTGCAGCCGGATTTCAAAAACCTGCTGCTCTCACTGTATCATCCCCATACAGGCCGTAATCAGCTGCTCATATCGCTGGAACAGTCAGCAAGCCGCCTGCATTGGACATCCAGGACCTCGCCGGAAAAGAAAACTGATAAACTGCAGCGCTTTGCACAATTCCTGCGTTCCAGAATCCAGGGAGGGAAAATTCTGGAAGCTGCCCAACTGGGACAAGAAAGGACAATTATGCTGAAAATCCTGCATAATGAAGAAATACTCCGCCTCTATATCCGCTTATGGGGAGGCGCCGGCAATGTGCTGGCAACTGACGATAAAGACACCATACTTGACGCTCTTTATCGGCGGCCTGCCCGCGGTGAAACATCAGGAAACACCTTCTCCCCCCCGACCGTGAACTCTAATCCGGAAGCTGCAGCAGTACCCCCCGGGAAAACCTATACTATCCGGGAAAAGATTCCTGGATTGAGCTTCAACCAGCAAATAGAGCAGCAGTATTCGATTCAGAATCATGATGACCAGTTGTCGAGGCTCACAGATACCGCCGAAAAACTTTTCAGGGAACGTCTTATCAACCTCGAGGCTGCCCTCGCCAAGCTGGAAAAACGGCGGGTAGAAAGCGAACAGATTGAACAGTATCGTGAAACTGCTGACCTGCTGGCAGCTAACGCCCATAAGATAAAACCGGGCAGTCAATGGCTCGAGGTCGTTGACTATGCCAGTAATGAACTTATCAGGATAGACCTCAACCCCGCAAAATCGGTCGGCGAAAACATTGAAAGCTATTATAAAAAATACCGTAAAGCAAAAGGAGCCGCGGAAAACCTGGAAGAGGAAATAAGCAGTACCCGCCGTTCAATCTCTCAGCTCGATAATCTCCGGGCAAAACTCTTCCCGCCCCCAGGAAATGACCACCCTCCGCAGGAAGCGGCCCATCAG
>JAIPFR010000068.1 GCA_021736525.1 Spirochaetia bacterium | reverse complement strand
GCTGCACCGAGCCCGGCTGCCGCTATCTGCATGCCGATGGTATTTGCCTGATGCTGCCGACCTACACGCCGCTCGGTGTCAGAGACAAGTCCTGGAAAGATGGGGGCGATGGAAAAGCCCGCCAGAGCTATACCGATGATGGTTGCCCAGGATGACAGATTAATCATCACCAGAAGTGTACCGGTCATGGCCAGCGCAACAGCTGTGTAGATGAGCCGGCTGACCGACAGTTTCCGGGTATACCAGCCGGCTATAATTCTTCCGACGGTAAACATGGCCCAGTAGCTGCCGGTGATGAATCCTGCAAGCTGGCTGCTGATGCCGCGGGATTCTGTGAGCAGGGTATAAGCCCAGAGTCCCAGGCCGACCTCGACCCCCGTATAGATAAAAAACATCAGCATGCTGAGCAGCGCCGGCAGCGTGGTAAACGTTGCCCAGAGGGCTGCATCAGCCTTTTCATGCTTTTGCATGGCGGAGCTGGGCTCTGTGCTCTTCCACATCTCTTTTGTGATGTAGAAGGCAAGGGCAAGGGCCAGCTGAGCAAAGCCCACCAGGTAGTAGCCGAACTGCCACCGCGAAGTCAAGCTGATTCCCACTGTCATAATTACGGGACCGATGGTAATGCCGATTCCGAAACTGGCATGCAGCCACTGCATCGTGCGGGAACTATAGTTTTTTGCAACAAAAGTATTTACACCGGCATCTATCGCACCGGCACCCATGCCGCCCAGAGCTGCCGCGGCAACCAGCAGCCACCAGACAGGTGAAACGGCAAAGACCAGCAGGGTTACTGCCGTAGCACCGCAGCTGACGCTGAGGAGGCCGCCGATACCCATTCGCCGTATAAAAAAACCGCTCAAAAAACTGGAAGCTGAATAGCCGATTGTACTGGCAATGAGCAGGGGACCGATGGCATCCAGAGAGAGGGAAAAGTGGCCGCGGATTCCCGGCCAGGCCACCCCGAGCAGGCCGTCAGGCAGTCCCAGGGAAATGAAGGCAATATACGAGAGAACAATAAGTCCGATACCGGTTTTCTTTTTCATCTGCTGCAGTATAGCAGAAAGCCGCAGCAATAATAATCTGATAGAGAGATTATTTTCCCAAAGAAGCCGCTCTCTTTTCACCCAAAACTTTTCTGATGGTGTCGAGCAGTATTGGATCGGTCTTGATATCCTTCACTGAGTTCCCGGAATCTGAATCTGCCGTTTCGAGAGAACAGACAGCCGCCGTAATGATGCCGACGGCAGTATCCTCTCCCATCTTGCCGGTATTCAGCACAAGGTCGAAAGCATTCTGCAGATTGGCCTGACTGACATGAAAGCAGTGGGCAGTAAAGGAGTTTCTGATCTTGTCCCGCTCCTCGATTCTGATTCTTGCCTCCTTGTGGTCAATCTCTTCTTTTAACATGCAGCGTTTGATTCTGGTCTCCAGCGGTGCCCGGAGGCGGATATTCAGGACATCCCGGTAATCCGGAAAAACAGCGAAGCTTCCCCGGCCGAGAATTATCGTATTATCCAGGGACCCGATGTGCTCGATCACTTTCCTGAGGAAAAGCATGTAGTCATTCTGGACTTCGTCAAGACGTTCCCAGATGTTCAGTGGGGATGAGTAAAATTCTTCGAAGGTAATAAGACCGTACTCACGGAAAATCTCGGAAAAATCTTCCCTGGTAACCAGCGTGTACCCCAGCTGCATTGCTATTGCCTCACCCAATGTGCTTCCGCCGCTGTATGGTTCTCGTGATAACGTTATTACAGCCATAGTGCTGCCCTCCTTCAGTTCCATTGTAATCCTGTGACAGCGGGAAAACAATGTTTTAGCGGGCAGTTTTCGGGTGGTTTCAGATGGTTTCAGATTTCGGAGAGCTGCATCAGGAAAGCTGCTGCAGCCGCTCTTTAATTTGTTCGACGATCCAGTCCCTCTCCGGAATGGGCATGACAACCCCCGGGTGAGGCATTTCAGGAACTTCCAGGAGCTCAACTTCCGACCCGGCTTCCAGGGCAAGCTTCTTGAGACTTCGGCAGTCGGCCAGAAGAACATCGGCAGTTCCAGTAAAGATCAGGGTCGGGGGAATATGCTTCAGGTCACCATACAATGGGCTTACCAGGGGGTCCCGGGGAGAAAGATCGCCGGCGTATGCTTTTCCGGCTTTTATCAGCTGATCGACATTGAGCAGCGGGTCCTTGGCATCAAGTTCTTGTATTTCGGGGTTGGTCATGGTGATATCGACCCAAGGGGCAAATAGTACCAGCTGCTGAGGAAGGGGTTTTGAATTGATATACAGCTGCTGAGCCAGAGCCAGAGCCAGCCCGCCGCCGGCAGAATCTCCCATGAAAATCAGTTCCGAAGGATTGTTACGGGATATGATAGAGGTATAGACATCAGCAACCATAGCATGGACTTCTCGAGCCTGATGATCCGGGGCAAGAGGGTACTCGGGGAATATGATTTCACTGTTCAGGGAATCTGCCAACATGGCGACAAAGCGCCAGTGCTGGGCATATTGTCCACGGGCATATGCTCCGCCGTGCAGGTAGAGGATGGATCTGACCGGCTCGGCTGCTCTGGGATTCAAATACCAGACATTGCACCCGTCTATGATACTTTGGGTGATCTGATGGATCCTGGAAAGATATGCAGAAGGTTTGGCCCCTCTGTTCTGTTTTTTCCGTTTCGGAATAAGCTGCTGCCGTTTTTTCATGGCAGTGCCCCGCATGATGAGTTTGGAGACTTTGCTGCCGGTGCTGGGTCCGGGTATCGGGAAATCTTTTTTTACTGCCATGCTTTCAACTCTTCAGGAGTACTGTCGTTTCAAAGGCGCATCTATGCCGATTATCCATAAATTGAGCGGTTGATTCAAGCGCCAAATTGGAGATGCCCGGAGCCGGTGTTCCCGGTACTCTTCAGAAAGAACGAAAGAGGCTATAATTACTCTGCAACCTGCCAGGTGGCATTGTTAATTGAAGTAACAACACTAGAATATTGTATTAAGGACATATACATGGATAACGCAGTGATTGAAAAACTGGAAAAAATTACTCAGAAAAACTCGTCATGGCTTAAGCTGCTGTTTTCACATATGCCAAAAAGATTTCTTGCACAGATAGAACTGCTTCAGCTGCCTCCGGAAAGGCGTTTCATCATTAAAGGGGAAAGCAATCATTACATCTATATAGTATACGAGGGGATGATCCGGGTTATCAACGAATTTGACAATGGTAGAATTTTTGCTTTTGCAACGACACAAATCCCTGCCTTCAGTGGACTGCTTGAATTATTGTCAGGGAATGAAATTAATACATCAACCGTTGAAACGATTCAAGAATCAAAACTTATCAGGATTCAGAAGAAAGCATTTTCCCAATGGATGAATGAGGATGTGGAAGCTTATAAGCTTGTTGTAAAAATATTTGCCAGACAGCTTTATCCTTCCTTGCTATCCATGGGGTCGTATTATGTCTATCCAAAATTTGTGGTACTCCTTCAGTTTCTGGTGAAAACCTATGAGGCAGCAGCCGCTGCTGCTGCAGGCAAAGAAGTTATCGTTACCGAAACCCGAGAAGAACTATCGGAAATATTAGGATTCAGCCTCAGGACTGTTTATCGCCTATCTAACCGGCTTGTGGAAGAGAATCTGGCAGAAATACGAAAGAAAAAAATACATCTGACATCCCCGAAAATCGAAAAAATGAAAAATTACATCATGAGGACCTCCTATGAACACCAGGCTTAACATTTTACTGTTTTTAACTGACGACCATGCTGCATGGGCAGCCGGGTGCTATGGTAACCGGGAAGTCCATACTAGAAATATTGATTTTCTTGCTTCAGAGGGAATTCAGATGCTCAATGCGTATACCCCGACCCCGGTATGCTCTCCTGCCCGGGCTTCTCTCTTTACTGGAAAAACATCATCCCAGCATGGAATTCATGACTATATCGGTACTGCCGGGAACATGGATGATAACTATTGCTGGCTTCAATACGAAACTATTTTGCCTGAACTGCTTCAGGCGGGCGGCTATGAGACTGCTGTTGTCGGAAAATGGCACTTGGGACAGGAAAAGAGCGCCAAAAAGGGGTTTGATCATTCGGTAACCATAGGCCCCGAATATCCGGTTTTTCATGATCAGCCCCGGATATTCTATGATGGATCAGAACCGAAAGAAAAGACCGGATATCTAGCTGGCAATATTACAGATGAAGCCCGCAGTTATCTTCGAAAGCGGGATAGAGAAAAACCTTTTTTTCTTACCATAGGTCACTATGCCACACACAGTCCATGGAAAGGACACCCGGAACGTATTGTGGCAGAATATCGGAGCAGTGGGGCAGGAAAGCGGGAAGGGGCGAACCACTATCCGTTCGGTATACAGAGAAACGAGTCCCTGGATCCGACCCGTCAGAATCCGGAAGAAGCACTCTGTCAGTATTATGCAGGGGTCTCTGAAATTGATGAATCTGTAGGATGCATGCTCGATGAACTTACTGCCCAAGGCATCCTCGACAATACTTTGATAATTTATACTTCGGATCATGGACTGAACTGCGGGCAGCATGGCCTGTGGGGAAAAGGCAATGCAACCTTTCCGCTCAATATGGTGGAGGAATCGATACGGATTCCCCTTATTCTGTATAACAGAAAGCTTCTTTTTTCTAGACAGAAAAGATCTGAACCGGTGAATCATACGGACACATTTGCGACAATACTTGAGGCTGCAGGCGTAGTTGAGGATGCTGACGCCCGGAAAAAAAGAAACTCACCCGGACAAAGCTATTATCCCATGCTTGCAAATACGACCCGGCTCCGGGACTGGCGGACGGTGCAAATCTGTGAATATGGACCGGTAAGAACTGCTGTTGACAAAAATTATAAGCTCAGTATGTACCCGGAGGGTCAGGCTGATTTGCTTTTTGATCTTAGGAATGATCCCGGAGAAGAACATAATCTTTATGATGCCCCTGGATACCGGAAGGTAAGGAACCGCCTTGCCACAGCAATAGATTTGTTTTTTGAAACATATTCCGAAGCGGACAAAGAGGGTGACAACATTGGCAGCTTGCCTCGTTACAACCCCCTGGCTGCTTGGGAAGAAAAGTAAAAAAAGGAGATGATGATGAGAAAGAGTATTATTGCCTTGTTAGTGTGCTTCTGTATGATTTTACCGCTATCTGCCGGCGGGCAGGAAGAAAGTGGTAAAAAGGAAACAGAACTGAAAATTCTCGTGCCTCAGAGTCCGGGAGTTCCCGAGGGAATTGAAGCTGTGATTCAGGCCTACAGGGAAAACAATCCCTCGGTAACCATAACTTTGCGGTCAGTTCCATTCAACCGCTACAAAGAACAACTACAGGTTATGTGGGCTTCAGATGATGTTGATGATATTATTACTACCGGGTCGCCAGACATCAGCAATTTTGCCCACTATGGAGCCCTTATGCCGATAGATGATATTCTGCCGCCCGCTGACAGGGGCCAATTTCTGCAATCAGCCATTGATGCGGTAACGTATAATGGGAATATCTACGCTTATCCGTTTCGTGAGGCAGCTTCGGCGATGTTCTATAATAAGGACTATTTCGAAATGGCTGGTATTGACCCGCCCGCTTCAATCGATAACCCTTGGACATGGTCCGAGTGGCTTGAAAATATCAAAAAGGTTAAGACAGTTGTCAGCGGTCAGACAGGAAAGAATGTGTGGGGCCTGACCTTTCTTTCAAATCCGGGCCGGGGGGATTTCTGGCTGACTCCTATAATCAGAAGTGCCGGAGAAAAAGGCACTCCGACATATCAGGCTGTTTCAGATGACGGAATGACCCTTACCGGATATGCGGATACCCCGGAAGCTCTTGAAGCCTACCGGTTTTACCAGAGCCTGTATACTGATCACAAGCTGGCACCTACTGCTGAGGTCCCAGATGCCTTTGCAACTGGCCAGTCGATAACCTTTCTGTCATTTATGGCATCGGCAAACCAGCTTAACAATAATTTTCCTGACTTGAATTGGGGGCTCATGCCGGTACCTTATTTTAAGACACCGCTGGTGCATACCGGGGGATTCACCTACAGCATATCGGCAAAATCGAAAAACGGGCAAGAAGCAAAAGATTTTATCAAGTTTGCCTGTTCAGAAGAGGGGATCAAGACCTATTTTGATGTTTCGGGCAGTGATATGGTTTCACGGATCGGTTTTGCAGAGAAGTATCCCCAGTACTATGAGCAAGATTACCAGAAGTTTTTTGTGGAGGTTCTGGAAACCCATGGTGCGGCGCGACCGTTGACACCAGGATATGTACTCTATAATTCTATAATGGGATTTAATCTATTTATGGATCTTGCCACCGGTGCTGATGTTGAGGAGACTGTACGGAAAAAGATAGATGAGTTCGAAACTCAGGTAAGAAATCTGTAGCGAATAATCGGAAAATTGGTTGATATAGATATGAGCGGCGTGAAAGTGTTCATCTGCCGGCAGTTTTATGCTGTCGGCAGATACTATGCAGGGGTATGACAAAAATGGCGAGAATCCAGTACAAACCAGGAAAAAAGGATGCAGAACTGCTGCTGACTATTCTGCACTACATGGTTCCCACCATGATACTCATAGGTGT
>JAIPFR010000067.1 GCA_021736525.1 Spirochaetia bacterium | reverse complement strand
GAATTTTTTTATTGGTTGGATTATGGAGATTGATTTGTTTCACGTGAAACAAAAAAAGGCAGGACCAGCCTGCCTTTTTTGTCGACACAAAGGGAAGTAATCTTTAGTTAACAGAAACAACTTCAAGTGTAGGAGAGATTTTATCTCTTAGATAACGTTCTACACCTTGTTTAAGAGTCATTTGCGACATCGGGCAGCCAGCACAGGCCCCTGTAAGGCGTACGCTTACCAAATCTCCCACTAAGCTGACAAATTCTATATCGCCACCATCATTCTGAAGTGAGGGTCTGATATCATTAATAGCAAGCTTTACTTTCTCTTCCATTCAATTCTCCTTGTACTTCGTAAAAAGTAAAGTAACGAATGATTTGAAAATGGTCAAGAGTGAGAGTGGTTTGATGGATAGATAAAGATAAACAAAAAATTTTT
The DNA here is from genome assembly GCA_021736525.1 of Spirochaetia bacterium. Lineage (GTDB taxonomy): Bacteria > Spirochaetota > Spirochaetia > JABMQR01 > JABMQR01 > M55B182. The sequence continues at coordinate 6,213 of JAIPFR010000067.1, read as the reverse complement.
TTAAATGCTCAAGATAAAAATTTAAATCAGAAAAATTAAAAGAAATATGTAGTATCTATTTTTTTATAATAAAAAGTAGGTGAATATAGAGAAAAGAAAGCCGTGTGAAGTTTTTTAAGAGCTGACATCAATTGGTATATTTATTATAATCACTTCCATGTCCATCAAGAAAATAGTTTTTGCAAACCAGAAAGGCGGTGTGGGAAAAACCACAACCACAGCTAATCTTGGAGCATATTTGGCCGAACTCGGTCAAAAAGTGCTCTTGATTGATCTTGACCCTCAAGGCAATTTGACGAGTGCGGTAGGGGCCGATGATGAAAGACCGGGTATGTATGAAGTTCTCACTGATGAAGTGGCATTAACTGAAGCTATTCAGGAGACACCAGTTGAGCGTCTGTTTGTTGTTGGTTCAAATATTGATTTGACAGGTATTAATATTGAGCTTGTTAATGCCTATAGGCGTGAGTATTATCTGGATAAGCACCTGAACTTACTGGGTGATGAATGGGATTATATTTTAATAGACTGTCCGCCTTCTTTGGGGCTTCTGACGCTAAATGGGCTTGTAGCTGCAGATTATTCCATCATACCTCTTCAATGTGAATATTTTGCTTTGGAGGGTTTGAGCATGCTGGTGAGAACAATAATGAATGTTAAAAAGCATCTCAACCAGGAGCTGGAAATCCTGGGAATAGTTTTTACCATGTATGACAACAGGACGAGACTTGCTCAGGATGTTGTGAAAGATGTGTCAGATTACTTTAAAGATAAAGTTTTCGAAAGTCTTATCCCTCGCAATGTAAGGCTTTCTGAGGCACCCTCGCACGGACTGCCGATCAATCTCTATGATCCTGCCTGTAAGGGAGCAGAAAGTTATCTCAACCTAGCAAAGGAGGTTTTGCAGCGTGGCTAAAAGAGGACTTGGTAAAGGTATTGGTTCGTTGATCGGGGATTATACCCATGAATCTCGAACAGTTAATAATGATTTGCCGACTGAAACAGAAACAACTGGTGCCGTTGTGGTTATGCTCAATATGAAAAAAATTGAGTCTAATCCGGGTCAGCCTAGAAAGAATTTTGATGAAGCGGCCATGAAGGAACTGGCTGATTCTATCCGGGAGCAGGGAGTTCTGCAGCCGGTTCTTGTAGAAGAATCCCCTGATGTTCCCGATCGCTATATTATTGTAGCAGGTGAACGACGATTCAGGGCTGCAAAGCAGGTTGGATTAACCCATATACCCTCACTGATAAGGAACTTTTCCGAAGAACAGCGCCTGGAAGTTGCCTTGATAGAAAATATACAACGAGAAAATCTGAATCCAGTTGAAGAAGCGCAGGCATACAAATACTTGATAGAACAAGTTTCTCTCAGTCAGGAGGAGCTGGCAAAAAAAATTGGAAAAAATCGGTCGACTATAGCAAATAGTATAAGAATTCTTAATCTGGAACCAATCATGCTGCAGGCATTGGAAGTCGGTAAAATTTCTTCCGGGCATGCCAGAGCAATTCTTTCGGTGGTAAATCCAGCCGAACAGCAAATACTGTTTAAACGAATAATCAGTGAGAATCTCTCTGTGCGCCAGGCGGAAGTTATGGCAAAAGGTTTGAATGAAGGCTCAAGAGCAGTGAGAAACAAAACCCGAAAAAATGATTTTCAAGAAAGACCCTATGAAATCCGTCTTGTGGAGGAGAAGTTTTTAAATGTTCTGGGAACCAGAGTTGCTGTAAAAGGCTCTTTGGGAAAAGGGAAAATTGAAATTTCATATTTTTCTCCCGAAGACCTCGAAAGAGTATATCAGCTGATGGGCGGCGGAGGAGACGGTGAGCTGTATTCACAGGATTAGACGTGCAGGAAAATATTAACAGATTTTATGGAGTACTTATGAATAACAATGATGGATTATTTGCGGAAATAGACAGCTCAAAAGGAACTATACTTATAAAATTGGAATATGAAAAGACACCGATAACAGCATCAAATTTTATCGGTCTTGCCGAAGGAACCCTCGGGAAAAAAGAAAAATCTTCTTCAGATGGTGACGGGTTCTATGATGGGCTTCAGTTTCATAGAGTTATCCCCGATTTTATGATTCAGGGCGGATGTCCGCTTGGGACAGGTACTGGTGGACCGGGGTATTCTTTTCCAGATGAATTTAATAAGACTTTGAGACATGACGGTCCGGGAGTTCTTTCTATGGCAAATAGCGGACCGGATACAAACGGAAGCCAGTTCTTTATTACGCATCTTGCAACTCCCTGGTTGGATGACAAGCACACTGTTTTTGGCAAGGTTGTTGAAGGTCTGGAAGTGGTTAACTCAATACAGCAGGGAGATAAAATTAATTCAATTTCCATTATAAGAAATGGTGGAAAAGCTGAAAATTTTGTTGTTACACTTAGTAGTTTCGAAAACCTTTTAAAGAGTAAAAGAGAGGAAGCCGTCAGGAAGTCAAAAGAAGCAAATAAACTTGTTGCTGCAGAAATACAGAACCGTTGGCCAGATGCAGTTGTCACACAATCCGGCTTGCGGTACAAAGTCTTGTCCCAAGGAAGCGGGTCCACATCTCCGGCTTACGGAAGCAGTGTTACGGTGCATTATTCGGGTACCTTGTTAAATGGAAAAGAGTTTGACAGCTCATATCGACGGGGACAACCAGCAGTTTTTGCAGTGGGGCAGGTTATTGAAGGTTGGAATGAAGCTCTTCAAACCATGAAAAAGGGTGAGAAACGAATTCTAATAATACCACCTGAGCTTGGGTACGGAAAAAGGGGATATCCCGGGGTGATTCCCCCTGACAGTCATCTGATTTTCGAGGTTGAGTTGATTGATTTTTAACATGGCCAAAGAACAGCTGTGCAGAAGAAACGCTGGAGAGTTCCATGGCTAAAACAAAGACTGTTTTTATCTGCTCTACCTGCGGACACCAGGAAGGTAAATGGCTGGGAAGATGTTCTCAGTGCGGTAATTGGAACACGTTTACCGAAAGTATTGTATCAACTTCGGGCAGCGGTTCTCGACAGGCTCGTTCTGACAGGAACCCGTCTGAGAAAGAAAAAACTGCTCAACCAATAAACCTGAGTGATATGGAGTCCGAACCGGACATACGGTACAGTACAGGCATATCAGAAATGGACAGTGTTTTAGGTGGCGGGATAATGAAGGGCAGCGCGGTTCTGATCGGCGGAGAGCCCGGAATAGGCAAATCAACGCTGCTTCTGCAAATACTGTCATTAGCAAATACAAAAAAAACTCTCTACATATCGGGAGAAGAATCAGCAGGGCAGATCAGGCTACGGGCCGAGCGATTAGGTATTTCTTTAAGAAGCATTACGGTTTTGTGTGAAACCAGGCTAGAAAGGCTGACAAATGTCCTTCAAAAAGGTATTTATGATCTGGTTATAGTTGATTCAATTCAAACAATCTATAGCGAAGAAGCCGGCCCTGTCTCTGGTACTGTAAATCAAATCAAATTCAGTTCAATGGAATTGGTCGACATTGCAAAGATACAGGGAACGGCACTGTTTATTGTCGGACATGTAACTAAAGACGGAGGTATAGCTGGTCCAAAGGCCATCGAGCATCTGGTTGATACTGTCCTATACTTTGATCAGGCAGAAAACGGAGTGCGACTGCTTAGATCAAATAAGAACCGATTTGGTTCAGTTGATGAGATTGGTGTATTTACTATGACAGAGAAGGGACTTGTCCCGGCTGGTAATCCCGAGTCGTTTTTCTTAGGAAGACGTAAAAATGGTAATCCTGCAGGAGTTGCCGCCGCCGCTGTTTTTGAAGGTTCAAGAACGCTGATGGTTGAAATACAAGCGCTTGCGGTACCAGCAAAAAGCGGCTATTCTCGAATTTTTTCAGATAGAATTGATTCAGCTCGAGTTTCACGAACAGCTGCAATTCTAGAAAAGCATGCTGGACTGAAATTTTCGGAATTTGATGTGTATGTAAATGTAGCAGGTGGAATCAGGCTTACGGAAGTAGGAATAGAACTTCCTTTAGCCCTTGCTCTCCTGTCTGCAATTACAGGAAAACCGCTGAAAGAAAAACTTGCTTCTGCTGGTGAATTGAGTCTTGCCGGTGAAGTTCGTCTGGTTGGGCATCTTGAAAAACGGATTGCCGCTGCCGAGCAGATGGGTTTTACCGAGTTCATAGGGCCGGACCTGCACGATGCTAAGCTTCTTGCTGCAGCATCGCGTGGTATTTATCTTGCTTGTTCAGATGTTTCAGAAGCCGTAACGCATTTGCTCAGCCCAAGGCACGCACATACATAGGCTATTGTAAAAGTGAAACAATGAAAGGGAAAGCCGCGAAAGTTCCTATTGCACTGCCGATGCTGGTCAGAAAAAATACAATTAGAGCATGAGTCACTCGATTTTTATAAAATCCTCTCAGGGAAAGAATATCCTTATTCAAGTTTTCAAAATCAATAACTCTCGGTTTTCGTATATAGGCTTCTAATCCCCCGGAAACTATTCCTACTCCGATGGTTGGATTAAGAGAAGTAAAAGGGGCAAAAACTATTGTTGCCAATATGGTAAGAGGGTGAGCAAATGAGATAATAGCTCCTATTCCTGCTAATACTCCGTTGACAGCAAACCAGTAAAAAAACATTTCCATACCCTGAGACCAGCCGGCATTGATAAACCCGTAAACAAGCAGTGCTGCAACAGCTGCCGGGATAAACCAGGGCAGCAGTTTTGAAACCCTGGAAGGAGGGGGGATATGGTCAAGACTGGTAAGGTCGTCATTCAGAAGGCCTGCCTCCAGCTTTTCAATGGTTTTTATGATGCCCTCAGCATGTCCAGCTCCAATTATTGCAAGAGTTTTCTCCCCTGGTGCTGTGAAAATTTTTGTAGCCAGATACCTGTCCCGCTCATCGATAAGGACTTCTTTAGCTACCGGGAGCTCGTTTGCGAGTTCTTCAAGCATTCCTTGCAGGGCAGAACGCTCTTTTAAAGCTTCAACTTCTTCGGCCGTTAACTTTTCTTTGGAAAAAGCAGACGCAATCAAGGCGGCAAGCAGCTTCATTTTGTTCCAGAAACCAGATTTTTTCCAGGCTCTTCGCAATGTTACCTGAATATTACGATCACTGAAAGAGAAAGGGATACCTGCTTTTTCAGCAGCTTCTACTGCTCTGCGCATTTCTTCACCGGGAGCGGCTCCAGATCCTTCGCCCATACGGCGTTGAAAAGAAGAAAGTGCTAAATTTGCGAGCATGAAAAAACCTTGCCCCTGTTTCAGAACCTTTCCAATATTCAGGTTCTGCCAGGACTGACCTTCTTTCATGACTTTATACCGACCGGCATCGATTTCTATACAGATATGATCAGGCTGTTTCTCAGTGATGACGGATTCCACTTCTTCAACGCTGTCATTAGATATATGTGCTGTTCCAAGAAGATAAATTGTTTTTTTTTCAGTTTGCAGGATTGTTAAAGTATCATTTATCAGTGTGCTTTTCACGCTCTCCTCCGTGTTGAATAACTATACTCACGATACGTTAATTGAACAAGCCCATAGCCTCTGAAGATAACAGGAAATCAATGTTTGTAAAACATGCAATAAGAAGATTATTAAGGCAAGAAGATATGGCTTTTTGAGTATCGGCTTGCAAATTGATGCATTTTCCATTAGTGTCATCGCATGGAAATGATCATATATCTCGGGTTGCTGTTTGCTGCACTTTCTTTAGGTATGGGAGCTGCTGCAATTGGTATTATTCCTTCTCGAATGGATAAACTTGTCGGAAAGATGCTTACAGTAAGTCTCTATGGATTACTTTTCAGTATGGGCGTAAAGACAGGACTAATTGATGATATCGGGAGAAAGCTTTCACATATTGGCGTAAGCGCTGCGGCTTTTGCAGCTGCAGCTGCCGGAGGCAGTCTCTTGTTCGTTATCTCAGCAGGGTACATAACTTCTGTAATCCGAAAAAAAAAGGGTATAACTCAAAAAAAGGCAGTAACTAACCATCTCAAGCCTGAAAAAAAAGGAACAATTGGTGAAATTGCACTTCATATGAAAGAGCCGGCAATACTGATCACTATTGTTGCAGCAGGTGCTGTCCTGGCGGCAGCAACCAACCTGTTTTCCTGGTTTTCTGATTCTGTAACTGAATGGCTGCTTTATCTGCTTCTGTTCCTGGTCGGTGTGCAGATGGTTCATGATAGAACAGATGTATCGTCAATTATCCACGATCC
>JAIPFR010000066.1 GCA_021736525.1 Spirochaetia bacterium | reverse complement strand
TTGAAGTAAAGAGCAAGCTGGCTGCAGCTTTGAATAATTTTCTTGATCCGATACGCGAGCGGCGTGAGAGGTTTTCCGCTGAATCAGGTCTGGTCGATGAGATAATATATGAAGGAACTCTCCGGATGCGTCAGGAAGCCCGTGAAACAGTTACTGAAATGAAAAAAGCGATGGGTCTTTCGGGGATCTGGAATAAAATAAGCAGAAAAGCTGAAAAAGCCAGGAAAAGTCGTGAACGGGATAACACGTGAGTTGATCTATTCTCCAGGAACGCAGGCGAGTCCTCTTTTAGCAGCTCTTCTGGCAGACCCGCTTTGCAACTTGCACGAACGCGACGGTAACCTCCTTCAGAAGGGTGAGATAGGCCTGTTCCAATCTGTTATAATGGATTTCTTTCAGGAATACGGGCGGGAATTCCCATGGCGCTCGACTACAGATCCTTACCAGGTCCTGCTGTCTGAACTTATGCTGCAGCAGACCCAGACTGAACGGGTTCTTCCCAAATATACTGAGTTTATTGAGCGCTGGCCAGACTTCACTGCTATGGATGCTGCACCTTTTTCTGAGATTCTTGCCTTATGGAAGGGACTTGGATATAATCGTCGAGCTTTGGCCCTTAAGAAAATTGCCCGTCAAGCTGTTGTTTCATATTCCGGCAGTTTGCCTCAGGATCTTTCGCTGCTTCTGAAACTTCCCATGGTCGGGCCGGCAACCGCTGCCGCAATCCGGGCATTTTCTTGGAATCTGCCCTCTCTTTACCTGGAAACAAATATTCGCCGGGTTTTGATCTATTTTTTCTTCGATGCTGCAGAAAGTATTAATGATCGTGAGCTCTATCTTCTTTTGAAGGAGCTGCTGCCTCCTGAGGATCCAAAGAGCTGGTATTATGCCTTGATGGATTACGGAGTGTTTCTTAAGAAAATGATTAAAAATCCTAACCGACGCAGTGCCCATTATACCCGGCAACCTGGTTTTGAGAATTCCAATCGTCAAATCAGGGGACAGATTCTGACGGTTTTTACTGAAAGTGGAAAAGCTACCCGTAAAGACCTTTACAGGTATCTTTCCTTTTCCGAAGAGAGGGTTGATGCTTGCCTGAATTCCCTTATGGATGAGGGTTTCATTGCAGCCGCCGATGCAGCAGCTGCTGAGTCCGAACCTGTATATATGCTGAAAGAGATTCAGTAATAGAACAGAACCCCGAAGCATCATCCCAAAACAGGAATTTCGCTCGTTAAAAGGTTGTAGTACTCAAGGGGGATACGGATTTTGAGGCTTTTGCTTTACTATAGTTTTGAATCGTTTGTTGGCAGTCAATTCTCCATCAGTGCTGTCATCGAATTATTTACTCATTACTCATCTTTTTTATGAATGCGGGTGCCACGTTGTGGTGCCCGTATTTTTTTAATGCAATTTTCTTAGCCGCAGGTTGTAAAGATTTGATAGGGATTGTGTTATGCTTGTAAAAGACTCATGAAGAAACGATCGGGGAGAAAACTATGAAGAGCCAGCTGATATACTTTATTAATCATTATTTCAAACAAAGTTTGCTGTTGTTGATGATTGTTCTGGCGGTTCTGGCAGCCGCTGGATGTGCTACTGTTATTCCGGAAGTGCTTATTGAAGAACCGGTGCCTGATGAAATTGCTGTCGACGCTGAGCCTGAGCCGGTCGCTGAGCCTGAGCCGGTCGCTGAGCCTGAGCCGGTCGCTGAGCCTGAGCCGGTCGCTGAGCCCGAGCCGGTCGCTGAGCCTGAGCCGGTTGCTGAGCCCGAGCCGGTCGCTGAGCCTGAGCCGGTTGCTGAGCCCGAACCGGTCGCTGAACCTGAGCCGGTCGCTGAGCCTGAGCCGGCTGCTGAGCCCGAGCCGGTCGCTGAACCTGAGCCGGTCGCTGAGCCTGAGCCGGTCGCTGAGCCTGAGCCGGTTGCTGAGCCTGAGCCGGTCGCTGAGCCTGAGCCGGTTGCTGAGCCTGAGCCGGTCGCTGAGCCCGAGCCGGTCGCTGAGCCCGAACCGGTCGCTGAGCCCGAACCGGTCGCTGAGCCTGAGCCGGTCGCTGAGCCTGAGCCGGTCGCTGAACCTGAGCCGGTCGCTGAGCCCGAAGAGATTAACTTTACCCTTCTGGCTACATCGGATCTTCATGGGCAGCTAATGCCCTACGACTTTATTGAAGGTGAATCCTCAACAGTTTCCCTGGCGCAGCTCTACACATTCGTACTTGCAGAGCGCGAAAAAGGGAAGAACGTAATTCTCCTTGATACTGGCAACACACTTCAAGGACAGCCGATTGTCTATTACTACAGCAATGTTAAAACCAGTGATCAGCATATCGTATCCCAGACAATGAATGCCATGGGGTATGCCGCTTCGCTGGTTGGCGTCAGGGATATAAGCACTGGACCAGGGGTATATGAGAAAATATCAAGGGAATTTGATTTCCCCTGGCTTGCAGCAAATGCAGTGGACAGTGATACTGGAGAACCTTATTTTGAACCCTATCAAATCATTACTGTCGATTCACTGAAACTGGCAGTAATAGGATTGGTTGATGAAGCCAGCGCTTCGTGGCTGCCTTCCGATGCTCTTGGCCGGATACGCTTTGAAGATCCTGTAAAAAGCGCATCCGAGTGGATAGCACGGGTAAAGGAAATGCATAGTCCAGACCTTGTTGTAGGAATATATCAGGCCGATGAAACTGGCAGGGCTTCTGTTATAACCGGCAGTCAGCTTGTCAGCAAGGTCGCCGGATTTGACCTGCTTTTTTACGGAAATGAGGGACGTGCAGTGATGGATAAAGTCAGAGACCCGTCGGGTAAGGAAACCTGGATTCTCGGAGGAGCCGCGGGTGCCGAATCGGCTGCGCTTGCAGAATTCAGTTTTACACGTGAGAATGTGGAAAAAACTTTTACACTGAAATCAGTTGATGTCGAGATAGTAGAGACTGAGGATTATCAGGCAGATCCAAATGCCTTGGCATTTTATCAGAGTGTAAAGGAAGAAGTTGATGCCTATGTATCCGAGAAGATTGGAACAGCATCTCAGTCGATATCCGCTGAGAAGTCTCTCTGGGAGGACAGTGAATATATGGATTTCATCCATCAGCTGCAGCTGGACCTGACCGGGGCGGATGTGTCATTTGCTTCCCCCGTTTCAGCTCTGGCAGGAATAGAGGAAGGCTCTGTTGAAGTACGTGATATGTTCCGGCTTTTTCCACGTGAGTATCAGCTCTACGCTGTCGAAATGACCGGACAAGAAATTGATTCCTACCTCGAATACTCGTATGGCATGTGGTTTTCAACATTAGATGGTACGCAGATGCATATGCTTAAGTATCTTGCGGAAACCGAAGTACCAGTCGGCCTCGCAGAAATTCCGACTGAGTTGTACGACAGCGCAGCAGGAATTTTCTATGAAGTGGACCTTTCAAAGGAACCTGGTGATCGAGTGACAATTACTGGCATCGGCCGGCAGAAAAAACCGGTTAATCCGGGAAAAACGTATCTTGCAGCGGTATCATCCTACAGAGGAAATGGGGGCGGCGGGCATCTCACTCAGGGGGCAGGTATACCGCAGGATGAACTGCATGACCGCATTATTTTTTCCACACTTCAGGATATGCGGCTTTATGCATTGAGGTTGTTTTCATACATTGGAACCTATACCCCCTTTACTGATTCGAATTGGGTGGTTTATCCGGAAAACTGGGTTTCTGATGCAAAAAAGGTTGATATGGGTGCTCTTGAGAAGTAGGGAACCAATTTCAAAAATACGAAGCATATTGAAATTGGCTCAATATACGTTGTTTTTAATGAGGGAGGAGATTATATGGCCAGAATAAAAGAAGCAGTCAAGTGGGGCATCTTGAGCACTGCGAAAATTGGAGTTGAGAAGGTTATCCCGGCCATGCTGAATGGGGAGCATACCATCATTCATGCGATTGCCTCGCGCAATCTGAAAAGAGCCGAGGAGACTGCTGATCTGCTCCAGATTCCTGCAGCATACGGTTCCTATGAAGAACTTCTTAGAGATCCAGAGATTGAAGCAGTATATATTCCCCTGCCAAATCACCTGCATTTTGAATGGATTGAAAAAAGTGTTCGGGCTGGTAAGCATGTTCTCTGCGAGAAACCTCTGGTTCTAACATCAGATATGGTTGAGAAGCTCCGTGAGCTTGAAAGGGAGACGGGGAAGAAAATTGGGGAAGGGTTCATGGTGCTGCACCAGAAACGCTGGGATAGAGTCCGTGAAATAGTTCAGAGCGGATCACTTGGAAAGTTTGTAACAGCGGTAAGTATATTCAGCTATTATCTTGATGATAAGGAAAACATCCGGAATATCCCGGAATACGGAGGAGGCGGGATTTACGATATCGGCTGCTATCCTACAGTGATTTCCCGGTACGTCCTGGGGGAGGAGCCCGTTCGGGCAGCTGCCTATCTGCAGAAAGATCCAGATCTTGGCATAGACAGACTATCTTCAGTGGTTCTCGAGTTTCCTTCCGGGCCTGTCTCTTTTACCGTTTCAACCCAGATGGTGCCCTTCCAGATTTTCCAGTTTTTTGGAACGGAAAAAATGATTGAAGTTCAGATTCCTTTCAACACACCCCATTTCAGATCAATGTCGATTAGAGTTAATTCAGGAAATATCTATGAGTCAACAAAAATTGTTGAATCGTTTTCTCCTGAGAATCACTATACCCGGCAGGGGGATGCTTTTTCACGGGCAATTCTCTATGACGAACCTTTTGCAGGCTCACTTGATAATGCTGAAAAAAATCTGAAGGTTCTTGAGGCTATTTTTACCTCTGCCAGAGAAGGCGGCTGGATAACGGTCTGAATTGATGTTTGATCGGAACTTCAAACCAAAACGTCGCTCTTTCTTTTTGCAAGAGCCACAGTTATTTTGATATTTTCTCTCTGATTAAATAATCAGTATCGAAAGTCCGGGGTTCGGAATAGCTGCCCCTGTATTTTTCAGGGAGAAGCGAGGACAGCTCGTACATCAGCTGTTCGGTTATATCAAGCTTGGCCTGCTTGGTTACCGGAGAAGGCGGTGCGAGTTTGATCAGATTTCCTGTTTTAAAGGTTATTTTTGTTCTTCGCAAGCGCTTAAGGTTTCGCCAGAAATCTTCCCCTCCATAATGCGCAAGAGGCAATATGGTACTTTTTGTGCGCAGGGCAAGGCTCGCGATTCCCGGATTGCCCTTCTGCATTTTTCCGTCCCCGCTGCGCGTTCCCTCGGGAGCGACAAACAGGATTTTATTTTCCTTAAGAATTTTCTCGGCGTTGCGCATGGAAGAAATAGCCGGGTTGGCGCGATCTATCGGTATGCCTCCCCAGTTTTCGGCCAGTATCCGGAAAATGGGATTATCCCAGGTTTCCTGCTTGGTGAGGGCATACACTTCGCGAGGGATGAGCCGTGTTCTTATAAGCGGTGCCTCAAGAAAATTTATGTGATTAAACAGGACAAGCAGGGGGCCTGTTTCGGGAATTTCTTTGAGTTCCCGATCGTCCACCTTGCAGGTTGCGGCAATTACAGCTCGAATAGCTGCTGTCAGTATTTTTGCTGTCAGGGTCATACGGTCTCTCCTGTTTTCCCCAAAAGTAATATAGCATGTCTTATGCAGGAGACCGTAAGTTCTTTGCCGCTGGTACAGATGGTTTCACCGTCGGCGTGAACAGCCATGCCTCCTTTGATGCATTTTAAACTTATTGCTTTGGCGGTGTCTGTTATTGTGTTTGAAAGGGTATCCTGAGTTCCCCGGGTATAATGCAGCATCGTTTTTAAAAGCACTCCCCGTCCTCCATGGCGTGTCATGCAGATATTAAGCAGGCCGTCATCCTGGATGCTGTTCGGTGCCATATAGAAAGCGCCTCCCATGCGGCGCCCGTTCATAATAGAAACCAGGACAGGATTTTCCGTGACTGACTTGCTGTTGTACGATATTTCCAGGGTTGGCGGGGGAGGGTAGACGATAAGAGTTTTCAGGGCTCCGAGGGCGTAGCCGGCAGCTCCATGGATATGCCGCATTTTAGCAGCCTCGAGTCCTACTATGGTATCAAAGCCCACTCCTATACCGTTAACAAAGTATCTGCCCTCAGGGTAGTCGCCGCCTGCCGCCAGACCGATGTCGAAGGGACGAACTTTTGGAGCCAGAAACAGTTCCAGACTTTCATGCAGCGACTGAGGCAGATCAGCCCCGAAAGAAAAGTCGTTGCCTCTGCCGATCGGCAGTACTCCGAACAGGGGGATGGATTCAGTTTGTTCTTTGCCTGCTGTGGGCTGCGGGCTTTTGCCGCCGGCCATCAGGCCGTTAACTACTTCGTTGCAGGTTCCGTCACCCCCGGCAGCAATGACGGCTGTTTCAGGATCGAGGCACAATCCTGCGGCTATATCAATGGCATGACCGGGCCGTTCAGTCAGATGCATCCGGTAGGTGAGTGTATGGGATTCCATAAATTCCCGAATAATGGGAACCGTTTTAATGCCGTTACCCTTGCCTGCCTCCGGATTGAGGATTATTTCGTACTTCCTGATCATAAACATTCCTGATAATTATAGATAGATTCTCATACATCTCAAGACGCATTTTTCCATCTTCTGACAGCGTTTCAATTGGCTGCGATTGACCATCATATCATAATGAAGTTGAAAAAAGGAAGCACCAAAAAAAGCACCCCG
>JAIPFR010000065.1 GCA_021736525.1 Spirochaetia bacterium | reverse complement strand
TCTACATGGGCCGATACCTGAAAGCCGGTGTCCGCATAGCAACCGATGACATCAACAAGGCACAGCGTTACAAGTCGGTAGCGACAGCCAAGGCGGCACTAAAGGCTATGGGGTATAAGGATGTTGAGGGCTATGATTACGTGGAGGTGGGGGAGTGAAAATAAGTTACGATGTTAAACTGGGAATGGAAATTGAGATATCTATCCAAGCTGAACATCCGGCAGAAAGGCTTGTTTTTCAAAAACTGTTTGAAATGAAAGGTGATGATTTCAAGAAACATTTTATGTTTTACTACAATATGGACCCGTTGGAGGTGACCGAATGATAACCGGTGTAGCAATCGCAGAAAAAGCTGCGAAAAACCACATAAAAAAGCATGGCGGAGACAGAGATTCGTTCATAGCCGGATGGTATACCCGGGAGGATCACAGCATTAATTCCCATTACGATCCGACTATCGACGAAGTTAACAGAGAGCTGGATAAGATTATAACCTATGTTCGAGAGCTCTACGCCAAGGCGCCGGAACTTGATGATGCTTTTATGGGACACGAAGATCCGCTGGGAAACATCATGTGCCTGACAGCACACGTAAAAAACGCGTTCAGTGAATATTCAGAACGCCGCAGAGCAGAACAGTTTCTACTGTTTGATATCGATATATCCGGCAACACCTTTGAAGAAGGGGTAAGAGGGTATAGGCGATGACAACAGAAGGCATTGCACGAAGAATTATCGATAACGAAGGATCCTGTCTAGGCATATCATGCAACGGACACACCTTTATACACTGGCTAGATTTCCACTCGCTAAACCCGGGAACCCTGTGTCCACTACTAGGGGAAGACTGCTTTGAAAGAAAAAACAAACTCAAGAAAGCAAAACAGTGGATGCTAGACAACATGGAGACGAATACGGCACAAAAAAAGGCCGAATGGAAGCAGTTTTGCAACGAACTGTGTAATAGAGGATCAAGCAATGACTAAGGAAGAAATTCAAGCAGCCTATCCCTACCTGCGGATCACCCGGCAGGATCCCGACGGCGTGATGTGGACCGAACACGGCTGGATGCTTTCCCCTATGTTCGCTACCGGGCGCAGGCTTGAAAACTACGAGAGGACCGCTATAGCCATTAGGATAAACGAATACATGAATGTAGGTAAACAGTACCGAAAAGATATGGAAATGCTGTGGGAGACCGAGAGAGCCCTTTCAGGACTCACACGGGAAGAGCTCGAGCAGAAAGTTAAGGAAGAAGCCCTGGCGCATATGCAACTGGAACTGTTTGGATGAAAAGGAGTAATACAGTGGACTATTTTCCAAATAACGCGAGGATTATATGAAAGATACATTCTATATGCAGCACGACACTAATGCCTCCCGTGACGACGCAATTGTTTGGATGCGTTCCGAGTATGGAGCTTATGGATATGGGCTGTATTGGCTCGTTAATGAATACATGCGGGACCAGACCGGTTGTAAAGTTTCTCTTGACCGGGTAGCAGTTATTGCATACGCGCTTAATGAAGACAAGGAAAAGCTTGAGCAGTTTATATGTGATTGTATCAATAAATACAAACTGTACAAATCTGATAAAAGTCACTTTTGGTCAGAACGCCTGGTTAAGGATAAACAAGCACTTGATAACATTAGAGAGGTTAACCGACAAAACGGACAGAGGGGTGGAAGACCAAAGCGAGAACCCAATAAAAACCTACCGGTTAGCGAAGAAAAACCGACCGCTAACCAACCGGTTAGCGAAAATGAAGCGATCGTAAAGCAAGAGAAGAGAAGAGAAGAGAAGAGAAGAGAAGAGAATATAATAGAATACTACGCCGAATCTGAAGATTCGCCCATCGACGAGGAAAACCTTCCGGCAATCAAACCTCAAGATCAAAACACAAACCTCTACCAGTCGGTCAATCAAGCCTTCCTTTCCCGCAATGGAGATAAATTCACCAACTATGGCAAAGAAGGCACAGCTATCAAGCAAATCATCACAAAAGCCACTGCAAGAAGTCCCGACGGTGCAGAGGACCTTATCCGGCAGATGATGGCAAAGTTCTGGGAGCTGAAAAATTCCGGGGACAAATTTTGGCGCAAGCAGCCATTTCTACCTTCAGCGCTGAATGCTGCTGGAATCTGGGACCGGGTGCTGGAGGAATTCCGCGAAGATGGCGGAGGAAATACCGATAGGTGGATTATGGAGGCTGAGAGTGGATCTAAGAGAATTCATGGAACGGGTACAGGCTTACTACGGACCGTATAGCAATGGACAAGGGCCTGAGATTGTAAAGTATCTCAAACCTTTCACCGATGCATACGAGGACTATCTGGATAAGCTTTTTGACCATGTACTGAGAAACTATTCCTCCAGGTGGAAAATGCCGCCGGACATCGCGATTTTTGAGGAGTCTAAAGACTTTGTGAAGGGCAGTATGCCTACAAGGAAACAGCTCAATCCGCCGCCGGAAGAACGTGAGTTTTTAAGCAAAGAGGAAACGGCAAAAGAGTGGGAACGGGTTCTGAAATCACTCGGAGGAAAGAGGGCATGACCAAAGAAACTCTCCCGATTATCATCCTGGTCGCTACCCTGGTTATCCTGCTTGTATCGTTTGCCGTGTTTTTATGGGAGCCGATATACGAGCTGCAGCAGTCGCTTGAACTGATCAGATCACTCGAAGACCTTCCGGGACGGGTAGACCAGCTTGAAACTTCCCTGCTCAGGGACGAGGCTCGCAGAGACCTGGCGAGAGAAATACTGGGGGACCTATGAGTCACGAAAAAGAAAGCTTCGAACAAAGCTATGAAAATGAAAGCGAAAAAAACATTGCTTACTGGCAGAATCATTTCGGAGAGGCTTGTTATCTGAATGGGTTCGTAAACTGGCTGAAAAGCCTGCTCACATGGATTCCGGTTGAAGAACGGCTGCCGGAATGCGATGGGTATTACATGATCATCATTGCGGAAGAAGAGGACGACCAGGAGGATATGGTTAAAGTGCCTGCGTTTTACCACGAGAAAAAGAAAGACTGGTATGACGCTGCTGACCTTTTTTCTGAAAATCCTATAGACCCCGCGTGGGTGAAGTTTTGGTTTGATCATAGCGTGCTAAAGATGAGGGATCGAGTATGACCGTATTTGACTGGGTATTCGTCACCATGACAGGCTTTATGGCGCTCAAATCCATGCTCAACGGGTTTGTAGATGAATTCCAAAAAAAAGGCGCGCTGTTTATTGGGCTTGCCCTCGCGTCGATGTTTACTCGTGATCTATACTCAGTATTCGCGCAGTACCTGGAGCCAATGGGGAAATGGGGCCTTGCCGCTTCAGCTGCTGCAATGGTTCTTGCCGGGTTTATTGTAGCAACGCTTTTCCTGCGCGTGATGAGGCAGGTTTTCGACGACCTTCACCTCGGCATGGCTGACCATTTTCTTGGATTTATGTTTGGCACTGTCCAGGGCGCTGCTGTGACCCTGGTGATAATTTACATACTTCGCATACAGGACCTGATAGACCTCAGCACAGTTTTTACCAATTCGATCATATTCGAGCAGATATCCCCGGCGCTGCTGTGGATGATAAAACTATCTGCAAGCACAGGCATCGGGGTGATGCATGAGTAGGCCGGTGCCCGTCTTAGCTATAACCGAGACCGAGATACTCGAGTTTCCATCGGTCCTCGATGCTGCAGAGAGCTACGGCTGCAGACCGAGCCTGATCACAAATTTGATAGCACGTAACCAGGTATTCCGTGATGGACGAACCTGGTTCGATTACGCGATGGGAGGAGATTTTGAAGCACAGCATATTGGCGATTGACCCGGGAAACGAATACAGCGGATTCGTGGTCATCGATATGGAGAAAAATATTTTAGACAATGGGAAGCTTGAGAACCATCACATGTTGCAGCATATGTCAGAGATCAATATGGACCCGAGCTTAAGGTTGAAATACTTAGCAATCGAAATGCCGGCGTCATACGGCATGGCAGTGGGAAAAACCGTATTTGAAACCTGCGTATGGGTGGGAATGTTTTCCATGCTGTTTGGCCATCACAAAACATACAAGGTCTACCGAAAATCAGTCAACCACGATTACGGGATAGACTCCGTTGCCATGCACCTGTGCAGATCCACCCGGGCAAAAGATTCAAACGTGCGTCAGGCACTCATAGACATGTATCCAGCATCAGGAGGAGGAGCAATACCGCAGATCGGCACAAAAAAGCAGCCCGGACCGTTATACGGGGTGTCTAAGGATATCTGGGCAGCTCTTGCGGTGGGCGTTACCTTTGTCGATTATCTGAAAAGTAAGTGGGTAGATAATGACTAAACGGCAGCAATTATTCATTGATTCTTATCTGACTCATTTCAACGCAACGAAAGCGGCCCTAGATGCTGGATACTCAGAGAAAGGTGCGAGGAACCAAGGCCATATATTATTGACAAATACTGACATCAAGAAAGAAATCGATAACGCCCTCACCGAGATGTTCGAACAGACAAAGCAACAGCGGTATTTGGTTATCAAATTTTGGTTCCAGGTTGTTTCCAACCCTAATGAATCAACACGGGACCAGCTAAAAGCATCAGAGCTGATAGCTAAATACCTCAAAATGTTTGTCGACCAGGTTGAGCATTCGGGGAGTGTAGAATATACACTCCCGCCAAGTGTTGTTGAGTTGCTGCACGAAATTGATTATGACGAGGAACAGGACGAAGATGACCAGGCGTGAGCACAAGAAGTGGATCAAGCTGGTCCTGGACGACGCCAGGGCAGACAAGATGAACCCTGAGGAAACCCTCCGGCTGGCCATGCGCGAGCTGGTAAGGAAAAGCCTGTTTTACTTGCTGGTATACATACTCAAGCGCAAGGACGCTGACCGCGACTGGGTGTTTGACCGATGTCAAGAGGTCCAGAAGGACCCTGACGGCTATCTTGATATCTGGGCCCGCGAACACTACAAATCAACAATCCTGAATTTCACCCTCACCATACGAGATATTGTCTACAACCCGGAAATCAAGGCGGTAATCTACTCTTTCAACCGGCCTACGGCAAAACGATTTTTGCGGCAGATCAAGGTCGAGCTCGAGTCCAATGCGACGCTCAAATGGCTCTACCCGGAAGTGCTCTACAACGACCCGAAGAAAGAGGCGCTGCGGTGGAGCGAAGACGCCGGATTGGTGGTCAAGCGCACCGGTAACCCGAAAGAAGCCACCCTGGAAGCCTACGGGCTGGTTGACGGACAGCCGACCTCAACCCACTATGACCTGCTGATCTACGACGATGTAGTAACCAAAGAGTCTGTTACAAACCCGGAGATGATTGACAAGGTGACCTATGCCTGGGAGATGTCACTCAATACAGGATCCGACGGCTGTATCAAGCGCTACATCGGCACCAGGTACCACTACGCCGATACCTATAAAGTCATGATGGACCGCGGCATACCCATACGCATGTATCCGTGTATCAAGGATGGTAAGTCGGTCCTATTCTCCGAGGAGTACATAGCGGACAAGAAGCAGCTGCTGGGATCCTACACATTTGCGTGCCAGATGATGTGCGATCCGAAAGAAGAGTCAAGCATTGGATTTCGCGAGGAGTGGCTGCGCTACTGGAATCCGAGGCGGCTGGAAACGCTGAATATCTACATTATCGTGGACCCGGCAAACACCAAGCGAAAGCAATCAGACTATACATCGATATGGGTGATAGGACTTGGATCCGATAAAGCGTATTACGTACTGACAATGATCCGGGATAAGATGAGCCTGACCGAGCGTTCAAGAGTGCTGTTTTCCCTGCACCAGCAATACCAGCCACTGCAGACGTTCTATGAGCAGTACGGTATGCAGTCGGACATCGAGCATATACGATATGTGCAGGAAAACGTTAACTACCGATTCGGCATAACCCCATTTGGCGGGCGGATGGCCAAGGAGGACAGGATCCTCACCCTGGTGCCCATATTCGAGGGAGAGAGGATATATCTGCCTACCACCTGCGTAAGGCAGAACTACGAGATGCGCCAGGAGGACCTTACACAGGTATTCATCCGGGATGAGTATCTTGCGTTCCCATTCTGCCAGCACGATGACATGATAGACGCTCTGGCCAGGATAACCGACGATGTAATAGGACCGATGATGATCTTCCCGGATCCGATATTGGTCATGTCGGTGATTGAAGAATCCATGGGGTTTTCGAGTGGCCCCAGGATGATGAAGGACTACGATCCGCTGGGATAAAAAAAACCGCCCCGTAGGGCGGCTGTGCTCAAAATAAACCGTTTACACCTCTGTGTAAGTCCAGTAATAATCATTACTGTCGTAATAGTCCGCTGCTTTAGCTTCACAGTCGGCGTTGTCAGTTCCCTTAATCACATCAACCAGGTCAGAGCTGGTCAACTCCTCGATTTCTACGTCCCTTGAGTATATATACAATAACATCCTTTTGGGTCTCCCACCCTTTTTCCCATTCTCACGGGCAGTCTCTGCTTTCTTTCCACCCTTCGCCGATCCCATCGCTGAGGCGGCAACAATTCGATCCCAACCGAGCGATTCAGCAACTGCCTCAATGAGGTCTTGCGCACTATCAATGCCAATCGGATCAATGCCGTTGTCAGTCGTGACCCAATATAAGCATGAGTAGAAGTCCACATTTTTTGACGGATCTTCATCCGGCCAGTCAGCCTGTTCTGCATTCATATGTGCTGCTGTCGAGAGGGTAAC
>JAIPFR010000064.1 GCA_021736525.1 Spirochaetia bacterium | reverse complement strand
GGGATAATTTGCTCTTCCGCCCCTCCGGCAAAGACATAGTCGATGGAATTTTCCTGTTGATAGAACTCGGGGCGGGCGGTGGGTTCTGGGCCGCCGACCATGATGACGCACGCTGGCAGGGCTTTCTTTACTCCGTCTGCTATGGCAAGCGAGACTTCCCGGTTCCACAGGTATATTGACAACCCTACGCAGTCCGGCTTTCCTACGAGAATTTTCCCCAGCTGCTGTTCAAGGGGTTCGCTGAGATAGCAGTCCGCAACGGCTGCAGTTACCACATGAGGGAAATGCTTTACCGCATTGACTGCCACCGATGCGGCACCCAGGGGAACTGCCCGTGATGAGGGCTGAATATGTACGCAGGCAAATACTATGTTCATCGGTCCACAATACGGGAAATTACCGGAAATGTTTAGTCCTGAAAAAGAAGACAGCGCAGCGGACCGGAAGCAGCAACGTACAAAAGCTTACAAAAAATCCTCTTCCCGTACCAGACGCTGTCCGAGCATCGCTTTATCTATCACTGCCGGAATAATTACTGCCGGAGGCTCCCCGGCATCCTTCATTCGTTCAAGCAGACGATCCCGCAACTGTTCTCTGATGACAGCATGCGCCCGAGAGGTGATCAGATTTTCCAGCTCATATGGGTCTGCCTGAAGATCGTAGAGAAACTCCTCAGTATACTCAGAAGCAGTCGGTACAGCTAACCCATCGGCTCCCATTGCCGTAACGGCATACTTCCAACGCCGGGTCCTCACGGCACGGGATACTTTGTCCTCACTTATCTGAACATATACCGAGTCAGGCCAGGATTCTGCCGCCTTGCTCCTGGACCCATGCAGCAGGGGGATAATCGAACGACCCTGCATGGTCTCGGGTACATTGAGACCAGCAGCATCAAGCAGGGTCGGAGGAATATCCACGAGGGAAATCATCTGCTGAATACAGCCGCCTCCGTTAAATCCAGGTCCGCTGAAGGCAGCAGGAACTCTGATAGAACTGTCATGACAGGATCGTTTGTACTCATCATTTCTCGTCTTGAAATGGCAGCCATGATCACTAGTGAACAATATGATAGTTTGTTCCAGAATATCCATACTGAACAGGGCATCCTGCAGCCGGCCGAAGGCTTCATCTAGCTTACGAACCATACCCCAGTATCCGTCAATCTGACCATGTGCATTGCCGTTGAGGGCCAGAAGATCCGGCGGCAGCCATTTGGAAACATACGGGGTATCGTATCCGTGGGGAGCCGGAAAATCGTCCCGGTGGTTCTGATGGTGGGGTTCGAGGAATGAAAGAAAAAGGAAAAATGGCTTATCCTTTGCCCTGTCAATATATTTTATCGCGGCATCCGTATAGGCATCTACCCGGTAACCGGGAAGGTGCACTTTCTTATTGTCATTATCAAACAGTACCGTATGATACTCATCTGAAACAAATTCCGGAAGGTCTGCTCCCAGCCAGTAGTCGTACCCGCCCCGCAGTTCCCGGGTAACAGGAGCTTGATCCCAGTCATAAAGGCCTGGATCAACTCCGCCTAGATGCCACTTGCCAATATATCCGGTTGTATAGCCTGCCGAATTAAAACATTTTGCCAAGGTAACGGCTTCCGTATCGAGTTGGAGGTGATTTCGCCAGACCCCGGTAGTAGTGGCATATTGACCTGTCTGCAGCGAAGATCGGGCAGGAGCACAAACCGGCTGGCAGGTGAACATTCTCTCTAAATGAGTACCGTTACGGGCAAAACGGTCAAAATTGGGAGTTAGATTGAGCGGGTTGCCGTGTATTCCGGTCGTATCCCACCGCTGCTGGTCTGTAAAGAATACTACTACATTCGGCTTAGCCTTATTGGATTCTGCTGATTCCGGACTGATAGACTGATCTTTATTCATAGGTTTTTATCCTTTATCTGATCCTTAACTTATTCTTTAACTTATCCTTTAACGGATCCCTGAGTAATTCCAGAAACAATATATTGTTGTGTAAAAATACAGAGGAGTATTCCGGGAATAGCTCCCAGGCTTGCAGAAGCCGCCATTTCACCATACTTTACACTATATGACTGTATAAATCCGGCAATCTTGACATTGATCGTCATCGCGGCCGGGGTCGATGTCAGGCTGAGAGCTAAAAGAAACTCTTTCCAGACAAAAATAAAGCTGAGAAGCGCTCCGGTCATCAATATGGGGATTGTCAGAGGCAGCACCAGCCTGGTAAAGATGATCAGCCTCGAGGCTCCATCAATAAATCCAGACTCCTCAATTTCCGCTGGTATTTGCCCATAATTTGACGACATAAGAAAGAAGATAAATGGCGCATTGAACAAAGCATAGATAAGCACAAGAAAGAACCTGGTGTCGATCATGTTGAACTGCATGCCGATGGTGTACAACGGGATAATGATAGTGATCGAGGGGATTATCTCCAGCGAAAGAAGGATAATCTTGAGACTGGTCGAGACTCCCCTGCGCCACGGCATTCTTACCAGAGAGTATGCCGCAAAGGCCGAAAGGAGAGCACAAAGAACCATCGAGAAAAAGCTGACAGTGACGGTATTCAGGAAAATCCTGAAAAATGAATCATCATTTGAAAAAAGAGATCGGTAGTTGTCGAGATTCCAGGTGAAAATGAGTTTAGCGGTGATGATATCCTTAAAATATTTGAATGAACTGAGAAAAAGCCAGAGGATAGGGATGAGAATGGTTATGCCTGCAATCACCAGCACGGCGATTGCGGTTGCCCCGGCCCAGTTAACGGGCTTCCGAAGGGGTTGCCGATATTTCTTAGTTGGGTTTTTCCCGACTGCGGAAGCTGACAGGATATTGCTCATTTTACACTCCTCCTCTCCATTATTGCCTGAAAGACAAAAAAGAGAATCAGGATAAGGATGATGGTGAGTATTGATATGGCACTGCCGTAGCCCATTCGCTGTTGGATCATAAATACCTTCTGGATATAGGTATTGATAATCTCTGTCGCATAACCGGGTCCGCCTCCGGTAAGTACATAAAAGAGATCAAAGCCCTTGAATGCATGAATCATGCGAAAAACCAGGGCTACAAACAGTACTGGCTTGATAAGGGGAATAGTGATCTGGAAAAGCATTCTCTTCCGTGAGGCCCCGTCAATTGTCGCGGCCTCAATTACACTTTTCGGCAGCGTCTGAAGTCCGGCATAAAGGATAAGCATGTTATAACCGACCCACTGCCAGACGGTGACAATCATGATGCCGAAGAGGGCGGTTCGTTCCTGTGAGAGGATGCTTTGGGCTGGCAGGCCTGCCTGGTTCAGCAGCTTATTGAGCAGACCGAACTGCGCATTCAGAATGAGCTTCCAGATGGTGCCGTTTACCACCGGGGGAATAAGGAACGGCATCAGCAGGATTGTACGGAATACCAGGGTTCCCCGTTTAAGCGAGAAGACCAAGAGGGAAAAGAAAAGACCCAGTGAGAGTTCCAGAATTACTGAAACAGCCACATAGATCAGGGTATGGCCGAAAGCCTGAAAGAAAATCGGGTCCTTTAAAATAGTTCGGTAGTTTGCTAAGCCGACCCATGTGCTGCCTATATCTCCCTGGACGATGGAAACGCTCGAAAAGCTCATCCGGCCGAGGCTGAACAGCGGATACATAGCCAGCGCCAGAAGCAGGGCAAACAGAGGAGCTATCGCCAAGTATTTAAATAGAATATCTTGTTTTGAAAGTTGCTGCCTCATAGAATCACATCCTCACAGGTTATTAAAATGGTACGTGCAGAAGTTTTACTGTTCTCCTGCACGTACACATATTACAATTTTTCAGATAAAAACCTAGAGCAGGCCTTCATCCACTACAATGTCGGTGATTTCAACCTGCATCAGAGCTAATGCTTCAGCAGGCGAAGTTATGTCGGCAACTACTTCACTGAGGCGACTTTCGATCACTTCATCAATTCTCGGCCAGGCTGCTATACGGGGATAAGCAACGGTAGCATCGGCAGATTCCTGGATTGCTGTAAGAAACCTCAAGCTATCCTCTCCTTTAGTATTCATTGCATCGGTTCTTATTGGAACCCCCCCGTGTTCGGCAAAGGTCTGCTGAACTGATTGGCTGGTAAACCAGACAAGAAAATCAAAAGCCCGCTTTTTTCGTGCAGCATCGATGTTATCCGGTATCCCCATGGAAAGGACTCCGGTATGGGATGCATGCACACCTCCAACGGGTCGGGGAACGACGGTATAAGCGATAGCGCCTGGTACTACCGACATTTTCGGATCATCCATTTGCGCATTGGCTCCGGCAACGACGATAGTCTGCAGCAATTGTCCTCCAGCCAGCATGGCGATCTGTTCTGACTGGCCGATGCTGCTTGATCCCGGAGGGGCATAGTTATGCGCTAAGTCAGCATAGAAAGAGAGTGCGGCAAGAGCTTCCGGTGTATCCATAGTTACAGTAAAATCCTTTGGAGCGTCTGCAAAGATATCTCCTCCGAATCCCCGCAAATAGGGATAGAAATCCCAACCCAGAGCCATATGCCCTTTCTGGCCGCGGACTGCATACCCATAGAAATTGGAGGCAGGATCGGCAATTACCTTGGCTGCATTAACTACGTCATCCCAAGTTTCGGGCTTGGAGAGTCCGGCTGCATCGTAGAGGTCTTTGCGGTAGTAGAAGAGCTGAATATTACCGTTGACAGGGAATGAGTACAGTTCTCCGCTCATTGCAGGATATTTGAGTTCTTGATCCCAGTAGTTGAGGCCGTCATAGGTCATTACTTCTTTGTCCAGAACGTATCCGGGTTGGATTTGTTTGATGGGAGCGACCAGACCGTCGTGATAGAATTTTGCCGCCATGCTCTCGTTCATGGTTATTACATCAAATTCACTCTCGCTCGATGTAGCGGCATAGAGTCCTCTTTCAGACATCGTGGCAAAGGGAAATGCTCGGATGTCAACGGTGATTCCCGTTTCTTCAGCATACTGCTTGGCAATATCTCTGAAGGCCGGAAGCCAGGGCGATTCGTTTATGCAGACAACGACTGATGTTGGTTCACCAGTCTCTGCAGTTTCTTGGGATCCTCCTGCAAACAGGGGGGAGATTGCTGCTGCAATCAGCAGGGCAATGCACAGGACTTTTCTTGTAATCATGAAATTCTCCTTTTCTATAAATTTTTCCGATATCTACACGTGTAAATGTCGGTTTAAAAAACGCTATGTATGTGTTATGCGGAATCACCTATCCTTACCTCACTGTCCCAGCAGACATGTTTGTACGGCTGTTTACGTATTATTCGCAGCAGCAAGGTTATGGCTGTCTGGCTCATCCAGTCCAGATGCAGATCGACTGTTGTCAACTTTGGACTGAATATCGAGGCATAACGAATCGCATCAAATCCGGTAACAGCTACATCCTGAGGAACTCGCACTCCCCTGCTCTGAAGGTACTCGATTATCATGAAGGCGATGGCATCGTTTCCCGCTACAATTGCGGTGACTTTGGTTCTTTTATGCAATAGCTTGTTTACAATATCCGCTATCTGATCAAAGGCAACTACCGATTCTATGGTGAAAGATTCCTCACTGCCGCCCCATTCGGCGACACGATCCTTGAAGGCGCTGTATCGATAATTTTCCGGGGCACCGGAGGCTTCTTCCCGCTTTTCAAATCGGGCTGAGGAGATAAAGGCAAAATTTCTGTGACCCTTACCGAGGAGATAAATCATCAGTCTGCTCATGCCGTCATAGATATCAATTTTGATACAGGCAACGGAAGGATCAAGGTTGTGGTATTTTCTGTTGGAGAATAGTACGATGGCTATGCCCTGTTGAGCAAAAGCGTTTATCTCTTCTGAAGTAAAGAGATCGGATGCGATAAACATGCCGTCGACCTTATACTGCAGTAGAAGTTCAATGCGGGTATCATCATAACCCAAGTCATTTATCGACAGGAGATAACCGTTTTCGAAGGCTGCTTTTGTCACATCGGCTGCAATCTGTGGGAAAAAAGGATTATTGAAGTCGTTGCAGACAAATGCTATATGATGGGACTGGCTGGTTTTCAGGCTGCGGGCGATCATATTTGGGCGGTAGCCAAGTTCCGCTATGACCTTTTCCACGCGTTCCCGGGTTTTGGCGTTAACGTAATTCGAGTTGTTTATTACATAAGAGACGACAGCCTGCGAGACATTGGCTTTCTCGGCAACTTCTTTACGTGATACCAAAGATCTCCCCCTATTTTCTTTTTAATCATACTACAACGGGTATCTACACGTGTCAATGTTTTTTTTCAACTTTTTGTTTTTAAAAAATTTAGTGTTGTACCATTATATTTTGCAACCTGAAAATACTGGAATTCTCCGCAATAATCACAACCGAGTTCCGGATTCAGAACTGTCTTATGTATGCCGACCGGCTGGCAGCTTTATAGGCAAAGTCGGCGATCAGGCCTTGCTGGTGTTCCCGTCTTTTCCCTCTGGCCCGACTCCCCTACTTCTCCCTACTTCTCCCTACTTCTCCCTACTTTTCCCTACTTCTCACCTACTTTTCCAACAGCTTCATCGCAAGCTCCTGTATCTGCTGGTCTTCCGTTTGGGCAAGGTCGGAGAGCAGCGACTGGGTGTCAGTACTCTGCGGCAGCATGTATCCGCCCTCCCTGGCGCAGTCTTCGGCCAGGATGCGCATCGATTTCTGGAGGGCGCGGGCAAGCTTCTTTGCCCCGGGGTTTTCGGCTGCCGCGGCCCGGGCGACTGCTTCCTGATCGGCTTTGCTTTCCA
>JAIPFR010000063.1 GCA_021736525.1 Spirochaetia bacterium | reverse complement strand
GAATTTTAATACGGGCATTTCTCTCATTCCCAAACGAAGCGAGAGGAGCGGAAGCATCTTGATGGTTCCATTCCCGAGCGAGTGCCGGGATCGCAAGGTTGAGATACCCCGCCCCTGATATGATGTGACGTTTGTCAAGCTTTTTCAGATAAAATTTCTTACATAAATGATCTCCCATGTATGTCTGTGAAAAAGAGAGAGATTGAAAGACAGGAAATCAGTATTCGGCATTTGACCATTCTGATATACGGGGGTTGTCCCAGGTCAATGGTCCGCCTAAAGCTCTTTCTGTCTTGGGTCGTGAATCACCTAAAGGTGTCAACATAGGGGCGTCGAAGGTAGCTGGATCTTGCCCGATTCACCTGTCTATCAATCTCTCTCATGATTATTCCTTAAGCTACTGCTTTGTTGCTTTAACTATGCGGCCTTCAATATTACTTGTCATCATTCCCCATACAAAGCAAGAGAGTTCTCGTGCAGCTGCTATTTTTGCCTTATTTGAAAGAACTCCTCGTGAAACGAGATGATTATACACTTTGTGTAATCTTCGATTAGCCCGATCGGCATAGGCAATAACATCAGCCTCATGCCCATTTTGTCGTGCAAGCAGACGTTTCGATTTTTTTCCATACATACTACTTCGTAATGTTGAGTTTGCAGCCTCAACAAGCAACAGGCGTATCCGTGAATTACCGGCTTTTGTGATTGTCCCGCGTCTTTCCCTTTTCCCGCTTGAGTCCTCACTCGGTACAAGTCCCAAGAAGGATGAAAACTGCTGAGCTGACGCAAAACGGTTAAAATCGCTAATTTCAGTGATCAGCGATAATGCTGTATGGGTATCTATTCCTCTGAAGCAGCGTAGCTTTGTTACCTGTTTCCGGTACTCATCTTGTGCTGCAATTTCCTCTATCTTCGCGTCGTATCTGTCGACCTTCTCCTGCTGGTCAAAAACCTCCTGCAGATACTCATTGAATGTCTCCTGCTCAACCGGAACTCTGAATTCCTGTTTTCTTAACCAGGCATAGTGTTTTAATGTCCAGTAACTTCCA
Source organism: Spirochaetia bacterium (assembly GCA_021736525.1). Taxonomy (GTDB): domain Bacteria; phylum Spirochaetota; class Spirochaetia; order JABMQR01; family JABMQR01; genus M55B182. The sequence goes on along the minus strand of JAIPFR010000063.1, from coordinate 5,917 downwards.
CTCTCAGGGTATGCCCTGCCTACAAGTAGTAAAAAGGACAACAGATTCTGTTTCGCTTTCTTGAGCGCCGTTTTTCTAGTGTTTCTAAGCCTTGTAAAATTCTTCACTGCCGCATCTGTGGCTGTGGGAACATGCACTGCACTGTAGGTACCAAATGCTAACTGCTTTGATAGGTATTGTGAATCTAGCCGGTCATTTTTGACTCGATCCCCGCTGGCTTTCGGTAGTGTCGTCGGCGCCATAATCACACAGGGTATCCCGTATCTTTCAAGATCCCGATATAATCCATATCCAGTAGGTCCTGCTTCATATCCGCAGAGGACATCAAAGTCAGGGTATTCTTTCTGAATCCTTGTTACGTACTTCTTTACCAGTTCGCTTTTACTAGCTATCGTGCTTTGACCAAAAATACTATTCGTTGAGAACAAAAATGAGCTCAGTGCGTAGGTATCTTTGTGGACATCGATTCCTATGTAAACTACAGTATTCATGAGTGACCTCCATTTGTATGCGGTAGCCGCATATGGTTAAGTTATTTGTTCCAGTATGCATGGCAAACCCGCGATTTGCAAACTGGGGGTCACTTCATATTGTCTTGGGGCGGAACGGAGGCACGAAGTGCCTCGGGTCCCAAGCTTACCGTAGGTAAGCCGCTTGCCCTGGGGTATTGATACCTTTCATTTCAAGTCCTTTTTTACAGGATTCTACAGCACCCACCAGCTTTATAATAGGTTGAATATGACCTATTATTTATATAAGTTATTAATTGATATTTTATAGAGGAGGAGCTATATGCTTGTAGATATTAAGAATCTGGTTTCGATAACAGAAGCGAATAAGAATTTTTCAAAAATTGCTCGCATTGTGGATGAAAATGGATCGGTAGTAATTTTAAAAAACAATACTCCAAAATATGTGATTATTTCCTATGACCAGATAGCAGCTGATGAACAGCTGGCTGATGAACAGCTGCTTGCAATATCAAGGAGATCATTCAATCGTCATAGGGCTGCATACAAAGAGTTAGCCAAATGATCCGGATATCCTTATCGCAGACTTTGCTTATACATAAGTATCTCATTGAAGTTTCAGGGGGAATGTAGGGTTTAAGAGATCAAGCGGCATTAGAGTCGGCTTTACATACTCCATACCAAACTTTTGATAGGGAGGATCTCTACCCGGGCAAAGAGCGAAAAGCTGCTGCGCTCTGCTACGAACTTATTCAGAGCCACCCATTCGTAGATGGAAACAAACGTATCGGAGTACATCTTTGCGATGTATTTTTGGAAATCAATGGCATTAAGCTCGAGTACTCTGATGACGATCTGGTTCAATTAGGCCTATCAGTTGCAGATGGTACTTGGAAGATTCCTGATATATTGTCTTGGATAGTAAAACACCAAGTTTGATATGAAAAAATGGTTCCATACCCGTAGGCAACTGGAGCTCGATCCCTTATCTGCATCTTACTGATGTAAAATACCAGAGTCAGTTCTTTGGAATCTACATCATCATTACTGGCTTACTACATAGAATTTTTTACCAACACATTTTATAGTAATGAGTCAGGAGTTTTGAAGTTTAGGCAGCAAGGGGCTTGAAGGGAATCATAGAAGTCATATTCATGATATGTCTATGGCAGAAACGAAAGAAGAAGCCTTGAAGGCCTATGATCATTTTAATACATTTTGTATATGTGTTGTGGATAGGTGCTGTATAGAGATACCAATTATATTGACAAGAGAGTTGTGAGTAAAATCGGGTAATTGCACAAAGAAGGGAATTCTTGAACAATGTCCCAACATACGAAGCTCATCTGTTGAAACTGCTTTTAAGAAACTCAAGGAAGGATACATCCTCATGCAGAGGGGACAGCAGACGCACTTCCTATGTCCCCGGCCGGGCTTTCTTTCCCGAGCCGGGTTTTCTTTCCCGAGCTGGGCTTTCTTTCCCCGGTAAAAAAAAATTGTAAGTAAACACTTATGTTTTCCCTTGATTTGAAAAAAACCTCACTTTTTCGAAGTTCATTATAGGTAAAGAAAACTTATATTAAGGAGTGAGCGTATGAACAATCTGAATTCGATCATTGTGGAAGGCAATCTTACCAAAGATCCGAAATCGACGACGACCCCGAACGGGCGGCTGGTGTGTAAGTTTACGATCGCAAACAACCGGTACTACAAAGTGGGGGAGGAGCTTCAGCAGGAGGTTTCGTTTTTTGCTGTTGAAACCTGGGGAAGGGTTGCCAAGAGTTGTGCTGACTATCTGTCGAAAGGCCGCGGCGTGAGGGTGGTCGGGCGGCTCAAGCAGGAAAGGTGGACCGGGCAGGATGAGAAAAACCATGAACGGGCGGTGCTGGTGGCTGAGCATGTGGAATTCAAGCCCCAGTTTGTTCCCAAGGAGGGTGATGCCGGTGTGCAGCGGACAACCGGTGAGGAGCTGGTGAATCTGCCGGACAAGGATGATTTGGTGATCGACTCCTTTGTTGCCGAGTCCGAATTTGAGCCGTTGGAAGATGACCTTGACGGCGGCGATGGCGGGATTGCGGCGGCAGCCAGGCCGGAACAGTCTGCCGGGTTCGCGGAATCTGCAGCTGGAAATGTGGCCGGAGCTGGATCAGGATCTGAAGCTTCCGTTGGATCCGCATCGGCAGTCGATGCCGATGAGCTGTCCGGATCCGTACCAGGTGCTACTTCCGGGAAGAAGCGGAAAGGAACTAAATAGATCCTCACGGAAAGTAAGACTCCCCGGGAACAGGATCCCCCGGGAAAAAAGAGGAACTAAATAAGAAAAAAAAGTAGAATACGGAAAACATGTTTGCTGGTATGTTTGCTGGAGGGGCGGCTGATGCGGCTGATGCGGCGGATTGCGGAGAGATGGTTGTTCCCGCAGCCCTCTGCCGCCGCTCTTCCGGTGTAATATTGATATAACTTGTGCGCACCGGAAAAATATCATACCAAGGAAAGGACGAAAACATCGCTCTTGCTTTTTGCACGAGCATCCATTAACAGTTAGCACGGGGTGGAACGTTGATTTATGGATGTAAAAGATTTATTCTCAAAGTAAGAAAAGTGACTGTCACTGAACATGTGTACTGAGATGGAGTAATCATTGTGAACTAATGATGGGAGGTGTTTTTGATGATGAAAAAGCACATGAGCCAGAGAATTACAAAGCGGATACGCTGGTCAGCCCGTATTCTGAGTATTCCGATAATCTTGTACGCCGTGATTGTAGCTGTCGGATATTTCTGGAGCTGGTTGTCAACCGGCACGGCAGATCCCTATGCCGTGGAGCAAGTTACGATCATGGAATTTTTGCCGTTGATTTCGTTGTCTATCGGAATTATCGGGCTTGGGATCGCATGGCGCAGGGAACTTCTAGGCGGTATGATATCCATCTTTGCTCTTCTGACAGCTGTTGTCCTGCTGCTTTTTGTTTCTCCCATTACCGCTGACTTTCCCCGTTCCGGGATCCCCTATCTCCTGGTTTTCGCGGCTGCAGTTCCGGGGCTGCTGTTTCTGATCAGCCGTCACAGAACAGCTGTTGAGCAGGAGTAATCGCCGGAATACCTGAGAGAGGGACTCCAGCATTACTCCCCTTGATCTCGACCGTAAGCGCAAATGTTTACCAGTCATTTGCAGAGCATGTATCCTGGTTTCTCGTTTGAACTATTGCGGTATTGAGCTGAATTAAGTCGGGTTCCGTTATCGACTGATTGGGCGCCTGCCCAAAAAAAAAGACAGCCTGACTTGACAGACTGTCTCGAATAAGAACTGAAGAAATCTTAGAGCGGAATATCTGAACGATTTCCTTTTGAAATCTCCTCTTGCTTTTTGCAAGAGCCACGTTTATTAGAATAAATTGGCAATTGATGCTGAAATAGCTCTAGCCACCTGACTTGCTATGATGAACTGTGCCTCTGCCCCGGCGTAATGCTCAAAACTTGCCTTCTGCTCATCGAACTGGCTTTTATCTCGTTCTTCCAAGCCCGCATCTTCATAGTCAGTTCTGTAAGCCCATCCGTTATATCCTGCCTGGATGTAGCGGTACTCTTTAATGTCGGTGATATCAAGATCTTCGGCAAAATTCTGAGTACTTTGAGTACTCCAGATATCCGGTGTCAAAGTGTACGTACCCGCATAAAGTACAATGTTTTGCACTGCCGTCTTATCTGTACTTCGAAGAAAGTTGTCTCCCGATTTTACGTCTACCACATAATAGCTGTATCTAAGACTTGTTTCTTTGGAATGTTTTTTCCAGTCCAAGTCCAGAACATATTCTTCATTTTCACCGGTTATGCCGTCGAATTTGTAATTTTTGTCTGTCACTTTGATTTTTTCGCTCTTGAGATCATCAAAAGCGGCATATACTACTATATCTGCGTTTATTTCCCGACCAAATTCCAGAAGACCGTTGCTGTTAATGATTCTTCCTGAAGCTGCATCCAGGAAATCTTCTCCTGCGACGCCTATTTCCCACAATTGATAAGCCGTGTCAATTTGATTTCCATAATGGAAATTTACCCAATCTGATTGTTTTACTACATTTGATTTGAGTATATCGCCCATAGAATCTGGCATTGGATCCATTTTCAGATCAGTTGGTACCACTATGCAAATATCAATAGTACCTTCGTTGCGGGCTTTCTCAATTCTGCTGTCGAGATCGCTGAATGGGCTCTGGGCATTGGAATACATAGATCTGACAAAAACCAGATTACTATATGCCTGCCTATATCCGGCCAGGGTTTTTGTATCCATTTGTGAAATGGCAGCCTCATAATATACTTTACCAGCTACATCTCTGGCAGATTTCAGATCTGTTGAATAATCTTTTATCTCTATACTATAGTTTTTATCGCCAGCGGAAAAGTTTTGCAGGTTCTGGTCGGTAACTGCAGAATACAGATTTACGAGTGCAACATAATTGTTGTAAATTTCGGCAAAGGCATTGCCTTTGTCAGAGGTGCGGTATTGTTGAATGACACTATTATAATACGCATCACCTTGCATCACTATTTCCAGGATAAGATCCGCTGCATCGGTACTTTTATATTCACTTCTGGTCAATGAAGATATCGCTGAATCCAGCGCTTCAGCATACTTGTGTTCTTCAGCTCTGCTTTTAGCATTACCTAATTCCATTGAAGACATTAAGGTAGAACAGCTGCTAACTGTCAGCAGCACCAACAGGGTCACAGAAAGAAGCAAAAACATTTTTTTCATGGCACTTTTCCTTTTTAGTTTTTTATTTTGACTGATACTAATTTCACTAAGTTTTATCATAGGTAACAACGTACTCATTGTCAATTAAAATTTCTTTTTATTAATATTTTGGATTGGTAAAGACTCACTATTTGCAAATACTTAGGTAGGAGGAGTTTGCGTTGCTATATCCGAAGAGCCAGCAGATTATTTCATCCATTTCGGCTTTTGTTAGCCCTTCTTTTCCACCTTCGCAATATAATGGGGGTAGATACTACTGAAACTCATTGAAAAGATACGATGTGCTGCCATCGGACACGCTCCTCATCAGATATGGACTTTAAAATATCTTATGCTTCATTTCGATCGTATGTCCAGTCTTCGAAGACAAAGCCCGAAGTATCAGTTAGGGTATCATTCGGTCTCCGCAGCCAGCCAGCCTGGTCGCTGACTCCCTGCGCGCGGCCCGGTTTGCTGCCCCGCATTTCTCTTTCCTTTTTTCGATTTTATCAGTATAGTATAGGTTGAGAGCGGCGGTGAAGAGCGGGAATTTTCTTTCCTGCTGTTGCCCCTGCATCAATTATTACAGGTCTGGAGGACTTACTAGATGAGTGAAGTTGTGTTAACCCAGGAAAATTTCGAAGCGGAAGTGCTGAAATCCGATAAGCCGGTTTTGATCGATTTCTGGGCTGAATGGTGCATGCCCTGCA
>JAIPFR010000062.1 GCA_021736525.1 Spirochaetia bacterium | reverse complement strand
ACATTATAGGATATTCCTTCCACTATTGCAAAAGGTTTTTCCAACTTTTGCTTTTTTGAGCCAAGTTGTCAGTCACATGTTGAGTTTGCAGTAAATAGAGTTATTGCTGGTTTCTTAATGTTTCATGCGAAGGTACTGGTTTTATACCAGAGTGGCTCTTGCAAAAAAGCAAGAGCGACGTTTTGGCTTTAGAGGCTGCCGGGACGCTGGACGGCTGCCGGGTCGCCAATACTCCTAGACGCCAAGCTCTTCCCGTGTCTTTATTACCCTTGATATAAGCCCATATTCCACGGCTTCGGGGCCGTCAAGCCAGCAATCTCGATCTGTATCAACTTCTACCTTTTCAAGCGGTTTGCCGGTCTCTTCGCTGATCAGTCTATTGATTTTGTTGCGAAGCTTTTCAACCTGACGAGCGTGAATTTCTATCTCGGTAGCTACTCCGCGCATTCCGCTTAATGGCTGATGGATCAGGTAGTTCGAATTGGGTAAGCCTATCCTTCGCTCCTTCGGGGAGGCAAGCAATATTAATGCTCCGGCACTGGCAACCAGGCCCACTCCAATAGTGTATACTTCGGGTTTTACAAAACGGATCATGTCAAAAATGGCATACCCGGCATCAGCATCCCCTCCGGGTGAATTTATCATGACTTTTATCGGTTCACTGCTGTCAGACTCAAGAAGCAGAAGCTGTTTTATTACTTTTTCAGAGAGTTCTTTATTTATCTCACCGGAAATCATGACTGTCCTTGTCTCGAGCATTTTCTGAACAAGCTGATCCTGTTCCGATTGTGGTTTCTTTTCTGATTCTTCTCCCGCCCTGTTATACATGCAATATACTCCCTCTGTTAAGCTCCGGGTCTCGCTGCGCCAGGCAGACGGCCTGAAGAAAGTATACTGAGACGAGCACAAAAAGGCAATGAAAATTACCGGCCGCGGCCGAAGCTCTATGCAGATCACTAACAAAAAGATAGAATGCCCTATGAAAAAATGCGCTACAGTTTCCATTATCGGGCGTCCTTCCGCAGGAAAATCCACGCTTCTCAATACGTTATGCGGACAGAAAATTTCAATTACAGCCCCCAGTCCGCAGACCACCTGGAATGCTATCCGGGGTATTTATACTGCCGAGCAGGGTCAGCTCATTTTTATTGACACACCCGGTTATCATATTTCGGAAAAGTCAATGAACCTCAGGATGAAAGATATTTCGATTTCTTCCATTGGAGAGAGTGATATCATTCTGTATGTTGCTGACACCACCCGAACGCCCGGAGAGGAAGAAATGGAAATTGCCCGACTGCTATCGGCTTCCCGTCAGCCGATTATTGCAGCGTTAAACAAAATCGATCTTCCACAGTCATCTCCGGAGAAAATCAGGGGAATGCTCACCCCTGTTCTTCCAGAGGCCAGTCTTGTTCCCGTCTCAGCCATCACCGGAAGCGGCTTTGACCAGCTTAAAGAACTGCTTTTTGCAGCTGCTCCCGAGGGTGAACAGCTGTATCCGGAAGATTTTTATACCGATCAGCCTCCCGAATTCCGAATTGCGGAAATCATCCGCGGATATGCTGTCAATCGAGTCAGAGAAGAGCTGCCCCATGCTATTTTTGTCGATATTGCAGATCTGGAAATTGATGAAGAGGCAGGTACGCTCTGGATTCGGGCTTTTCTGAATGTTGAACGGGAATCACAAAAAGGAATGGTTGTAGGAAAAGGCGGGGCCGGTATCAAGGCTATAAGGCAGGGAGCACAGAAAGAAATAGGCCGTCTGTTTCCCTATAAGATTCATCTTGATCTACGGGTGAAGACCCGGGAAAAATGGCGAACCCGCGAACAGGTGCTCAATAAGCTCATTTATTGATGAAATAAAAGATAAGGGCAGCAACAAGGAAAAATACAGCTATTCCGAGTGTCATGAAGCAGGTAATCTTTCGGATTTTCAGAAACTGTATATAATTGTGAAGGGGCCTCTGATACTCTTCCTGCTGCTTGAGAAAAAAATCAAGCACCGCCTGTTCTCCCTGGCAGCTGAGAAGAGATGAAAGCGATATGAGGACCAGAATTCCAGCCGGGATCAGCAAGAAGGGAGCAAAGGTGTTATACCTGGTGCCTGCAATAACAATTATTACTATTGCAGCCAATGAGCTGATAAAAGAGAATATACAGTTACTGAGTACTTTCCTCCATACATCCCGCATAAGCAGCAAGTCCCCATAAACAGGTTTCAGATTGTTTTCCTGAGTTGTTACTTGGATACGGTCTAGTATATCAGATTTTTTCCGAATTGCATAATATTTTTGCAAAAGCCGCCTAAGTATATCGCTTCAGAATCTCATGAATCCTTGCTTTGCCGCACGTCAGTATAAAGCTTGCAAGACGGGGGCCTTTTTCTTTCCCGATAAGCACTTGATAAACAGCCGTGAAAAAATCAGCGGGAAGCACATCATGAGCATGAGCTATGGCGTATATTTCCTCAGCAAGCCGCTTTTCATCGTATGCTTCCAGCTGTTCCACTACCGCCGCAAAATCTTTCACACATGCAGATAGAGGAGCGCTTAATTCCTGCGCTGGATCACTCCCCGTCTGCAGAGTATAGGTAAAATCTTCCGGAGCATAGAGGTGTATCCAATTCCAAGCACAGCGGCATTTTGTCGCCAATCCGGGAATCTGGGCCTCGTTAATGTCCTCCAACGAGGCAATGACTGCATCTATATCACCATTATTCACAAGCAGCATGTTGCATAAATGCCGGAACGGTATCTGATAGGGCATTTGCTCGGGAGCTTTTTCTACCTGAGAGAGTTCATAGTTACGAAGCTCCTTAGCCCGCTTTTTTTCATTTACCTGCTGGACCCCATAGTAGATACGTTCACAGCGATCATAATCCTCATATATTTTGAGTACATCGAGGTCAAAGGAGATGGCGAATTCAGAATTCGGTCTTGTTGCAGTAAAAAGATAGCGCACAATCTCGGGAGTGTATATTTCGAGTACATCGTCGAGGCTGACAACATCCCCTGAGGAGGAGGATATTTTTCCGCCTTTGCCTTTAATGCGGACAAAGTCATACTGAAAGGTAACCGGAGGGGTCCCGCCGAATACAGCCACTGTATGTTTTGCTGTATCGAAAGACCCTCCTTCTGAATGATGATCTTTACCGGCGGGTTCGAAATCAACATGTTCTTTGGCCCAACGCATCGGCCAGTCTATCCGCCACGGGAGCTTAACTGCTGATGTTGTGCGAATATCCACAGTTTCTACTTTGCCAGTCTCTTCGCAGCGATAGGTCAGTCCCCATTCCCCATCCCAGCCAAGAACGGTGGTTGTGTCCATATCAGTAAAATTACTGAAAACCGAAACCGGCCACCAGTCTTCGGCTAACGGAGTGGTCCGGTGCTGGTTGAGAATTACCCGCAGCTCATCACGATGTTCAAGAGCTGTTCTTATACCTTCGGCATACTCTGAAGCCCGGTAGTGCCTGGCCTGGTAAATAAACTCAGGATTCACGCCTACAGTCGGCAGGACTTTTTCTACTGCTGCTTCATTTCTCCGGGCATAGCTCTCAAACTCACCAGTCGTATCGGGAACCAGGGTGATCGGTTTACGCAGGTAGGTAGCCAGTAATTCAGGTTCCGGCATATTTGATGGAACTTTCCGGAATACGTCATACTCATCCCAGGAGAAGATAAAGCGTACTTTTTGTCCTTTATCGCGCAAGGCGCGGGCAACAAGCTCTACGGAGATTATTTCACGAAAATTTCCTATATGTACGGTTCCGGAGGGAGTAACGCCGGAAGCGCAGGTATAGTATTCCTTATCACCCTTTTCACGGATGATTCTGTCGGCAGTTATATCCGCCCAATGCACAGACTGGGTCGGCGGCTGATTCGTTTTTGTATTGTGTTCACTCATGATTTGAGGATTATACTGACTGAGGTAAAAAGTATCAACGGCTGCTGCAGCTGTCATATTGTATGTCGCGGAGGCTGCAAAATCAGCTCTTCAAAGCTTTGGGGCAGTTGATTGCAGATGGTTTCTTTTTTCTTTATACTATGGTTCCAACAGGCTGCGGCGTTTCTGCATTTGAATCTGCAGTGTGATTCAAACATGTGAGAGGAGTTTTTTATGGAATACAGAGGATACGGAATAAGCGGATCCCGAACAGCAGCTTTAGGATTTGGGGGGATGCGGTTTGAATCTCCACAGGATACCGACAAATCGGCGGCAACAGTCCTGCGCGCATTTAATAAGGGGATTACGTATTTTGATACAGCTCCAGGCTACTGTGAAGATCAGTCTGAAATCATCATCGGAACAGCTGTCAAGGAGATGAAGAAAAGCGGTGAGCCTTTTACGGTCTCAACAAAATCGAATAAACCTGACGGCACTGTGCTCAGGCGCGAGCTCGAACGGTCTTTGAAACGTCTCAATGTTGATGTCATTGACTACTATAACTGCTGGTATGTTCTAACGCTTGAAGACTGGGAACGCAGGAAAAAGGGCGGTGCTGTTGAAGCTATTCTCAAGGCAAAGGAAGAAGGTCTCATTCGCCACGCTGCTTTTTCTACCCACCTGCCCGGTCCCCATATTCGTCAGGTAATTGAGGAGGGGTTTTTCGAGGGGGTGACTCTTGGATATTCAGTTATAAATTCGCCATTTCGTCAGGATGGCATACGAGCTGCGGTGGAAAACGGGATGGGGGTGGTTGTCATGAATCCGCTTGGCGGCGGAATTATCCCCCCAAACGAAAAGGCTTTCGGATTTCTGAAAGCTCGCCCGGAGCAGAACATGCTGGAGGCTGCTCTTCATTATCTTCTCAGCGATGACCGGATTACAGTTTCCTTGGTCGGGTTCAGAAATGACAACGATGTGGATACTGCTGTTGAAGCGGTTAATTCGTTTTTTCCCTATACAGCCGATCAGATGGAATACATTGAATCACGGGTGGCCAGGGAGTTTAACAGTTTCTGTACTTCCTGCATGTACTGTAATGTATGTCCTGAGGATATTCCGGTATGGGCTTTCATGGAAACTCACAACCATTTTCGTTTAAAGGGCGGGGAGGATATTCTCGGACATTTACGAGGGTATTGGGGTACTGCAATTGATGCTCTGGAACGATGCACGAGCTGCCGGAAGTGTGAGCGGGCATGTACCCAACATCTTCCGATTCTCGAGCGTTTCGAGGAACTGAAGGCTGCTGTAAAGACTTCCTGATTGTTTGGCTGACAGGCTGTTACTTTTTCTTTTCATGGTCAGCGGGTATAAGCTGAGGTCTGATGAATTTTTGCGGGTGACAGCAGGTAAACTGCTTTTTTCAGCTGCCTTGATCAGGTTGCCGGGAAGTCTGCTGTGCTGTCCGGTATTGCTGTGCTTCCCTGGCCTGTCGGTCTCTGAAGTTTTCCATAAGTTTCCTGAACCGCTGATCGGCATACGAGAAAAATATTTTATAGGCTTCACAAAAATGGTTGAAGCGCTTGTCCCGAGGATCCCGTACCCGGTCTTTTATGCAGCCGCCCCAGCAGAATGCAAGCCATTCACATTTGAGGCATTTAGGCGCCAGTTGGGATTTCATTTTCCCGAAGAGTTCCTGTCGCCGTGAATTAATTATCTCCCGCGGGTCATCCTCAAGGATGTTTCCCAAATGCCAGGCATCTTCGACAAAAAAGTCACAGGAAAAGATATCTCCGTTATGCTCCACAACCAGGTAGTCTCCGCAGGTTTTTCTTACTGTGCATTCGGGGGCCTGCATGCCCATGTAGATATGTGAAAATGTGTCAAATAGTCTTACTGATATGGTGGCGTAACCGTCCCTGAAATCGGCTTCCCACAGATCAAATATTCGGCAAAGGAATTCTCCATAGGCTTTTGCTGTTACAGAATAGGGTGCGGCCTCTCTGCTGTTTTCAGGGTTTGTCTCAACTACAGGTATAAACTGAAGATAGGTGAATCCCAGATCGCGAAGATAGCGGTAGGTTTCTTCGGGGTATTTTGCTGAATAATCGGTTACCACAGAGAGGGCATTAACTTCAACTTTTTTATTCAGGAGCATGCGCGCTGTTTTCTCTACCTCCTCATGGGTTCCTTTTCCGCTAGCTGTCACTCTGTAATGGTCGTGAACATGAGCCGGTCCATCTATGGATAGTCCGACAAGAAAATGGTATTTGATGAAGAAATCAGCCCATTCTTCGTTTATGAGAATGCCGTTGGTCTGCATGCTGTTGCTTATGTTTTTTCCCGCTCCATACTTTTTCTGAAGTTCAATGGCCCGCTGATAGAATTCCAGGCCCATAAGTGTGGGTTCACCCCCCTGCCAGCCAAAACCGAACTGTCGTTCAGGACCACTGAGACTTTTCTGTATGAGTGTTTCCAGTACTGCATCACTCATGCGATGCACACCCGGTGCAAAATAGTCCTGCTTGTGATAATAGAAGCAATAGGTGCACGCAAGATTGCAGTCGGGGCCTGAGGGTTTTACCAGGGCGTAGGTGTATGATTTTCGGCTGTTTCTTTCCATACCTCACTATACTCTTTTTGACATGTCCCGAAAAGAGCAGGTCCAAACTTTTTGGTAACGTCCTGACCGATATACGCGCTCAGTTAAATTTCCGTTCAATTAATGTTGCACTGAATGCGAATGCTGAAGATTCCGGGAATGCCGCGGCAAAGCGGAAGTGGCAGAAGTCGAAGATTTCCCGAATGAGCAGCGTTGAAAGTCTTCGACTTTCATCCTCTCCTGGTATTAAGCGGCGCAGAGTCGGGCAGATTTGCACCGTCCTTGCTGTCTTCGTGACATGCCTTTCGCAGAAGGACGAAAAACCAGACCAGGGAAGTACCTAATATGGTATGAAACAATCCGGCAATATGATTCAGCCCGCTCATATCCGAACTGAAAACTTGAAGGATCCCTCGGACCGTCATTGCTGCTAAAGTACCGGCAAGTCCCAAATTATAGAGAACAAACCATCGGGAAAAACTCTTGCCCCTTGCTGTTCCCGT
>JAIPFR010000061.1 GCA_021736525.1 Spirochaetia bacterium | reverse complement strand
TATCCACCTCTTCCAGCTTTTCCAGCTTCAGCAGAATTTCCCGATACAACCCCTCGGCTGCTGTAAAATCGAATGTCTTTCGCGCTAGACACATAACCCCTAAGCGTACCCGCTGCTTCATAGTCTGTTCCTTCCTCATTATCAAGCCTTGTATGTTTGTCAGATGGTGCACTCACGTGCTTTTATTGCCCATCTGAGCGATTCTATTCCATCCTGGATGCCTGCTGGCGGTTCAACACCTTGTGCCGCGCTTTCCGCAACCCGCTTTACCAGCTCCCGTATATTCCATGGTTCTGTTGCCTCCAGTCCCCAGGTCCACCGCTGAACCTTCTCACGTGCCATTCCTGGTTGACCCGCGACGACTAACCCACAATAGCTCGTCTCCCCGTTATCAAGAATTGAATAGGGTTCATCCTTAAGGGCGCACCACAAGGTTCCCTGAGAACCATGGACAGCAATTTTTAAGTCAAAGTCGAAGCCGGTAAGGATATGTGCTATCTGAAACACCCCTCCTTCACGGTAGGTTCCGTTGATAAATACGGCATCCTCAAAATCGGTTTCCGGAAGGATTCCGGAATCTGCCGTACAGTGAATACTGTCAATCTCCTTTCCTGATAAAAATCGCACCAGGTCGATCCAGTGACAGGTCTCCTCAACAATCAACCCGCCGGAGAACACTCTTTGCTGAATCCAGTTATTCCATTTGTCATGTTTGAACGGGGTACGAAAATGGTGCAGGGAAATTGCTCTTACTTCACCAATTACCCCGGATATCCGGAGCTCACGCAGCTTTTCGATTGCCGGATTTACTCTGAATTCGTAGCCAAGTCCAAAACGGCAGCCTGAGTCCTGTATCGCTGTCCGTATTCGCTTTGCCGCATCCAGATCGATATCCGCAGGCTTCTCGAGAAGCAGGTGCTTTCCTGCTTTAAGCACCTTTTCTGCATGCTCCGCATGAAGAAAGTCTGGTGTGCAAATGCTGACAAGCTCCACTTCCGGGTCTGCAAGAAGCAGGTCTATGTCGGTAAATATCTTTACTCCAATCTCTTGCCATGTTTTTGTCAGCAGAGCTTCGTCAAACAATTGTTTCAGGCACAACATGCTTCCTGAATCGAACGTTCCTCCCACCCTCTGCAGCCGATGGGGCAGCAGGTCGCAGACTGCATACAGCTCGGCATCCGGACTTTCCAGATAACCGGCAGCATGAGCCATACCTATTCCCAAACCCACGACCGCAGCTTTCATCTGCCACCCCTCTTTACAGTTACCGGGGTATCAAAAACGTCGGCAGCAGCAGTCTTTTGCGTGAAGAACTGTTCACCGTTTTTCTCAGTAATAGATTCAATAACAGCCGGTTCAAGCATAAGCCCGCGAACCATAGGAAAGTTTTTCCGGGTTCCCGGATAGTCATTCTCCATAACATCTTCCTTTTCAAAGAAATTACGGGTTTTTTTGATTCCCCCGGCCATTTCACGAACCTCCGGACGCGAAGAAAAACCGTGAACAGGACCGGGAAACATAAAGGTATCACTTCCAAAAAGAATTCTACCCGAAAATCGACTGAACAGACGGATTGCCATATCCCGGTTATCATCGAGCTCATGAAGAAACCATCGTCCTGGAGCTGTATCAACATATATGTTAGGACACCTGACTAATAAGGATTCCAGCTTATCCAAGCCCCCGGCAAGAAACAGCAGGTGGGCAAAAATGATTACCACATCTGGAAAAGTTTCCGCATAATAACAGGCATCTTCAATGGATTGGGGAAAAGAGGGGAAATCTCCCGAACAGTATGGCCCCCCAACGTTCCAGAAGTCAGGAGGATCCGCTGCATGATAGAGCACCGGCATCCCGGACTCCCGGGCAGCATAAAAAACCTCTTCTATCATTTCACTTCGCAAGGATACAGAAAAAATCTTTTCAGCTAACGGTTTTCCAAGCCAGAGCTTGATTCCGGAAAAACCCTCCTGCCGCAGCAACTCTACTTGCCTTCCGTATGAAACCCTCGGGCCGGACCCGGAAGTATTTTTTCTGTGATCCAGAGCCCCGAAACCGATAAAGCTTGCAGGATTCTTTCGTATCGCACTTATAACCGCTCGATTATAGCTGCCTCCAGGCTGAGTATTGTCCGGAAGCGAGACAAGTGCGGCCTTTTCTACTCCCGCCAATCTGAGGACTGCAGCAAACTCCTCTAAACGTCGAATGTCGCAAAAGTGAAAATGGAAATCTATCATTTCAATGCAAATTCAGGTGGGGCAGCCACCGATTCAGTCATGATATATCTGACATCCGGATGATTTCTTGCAAGTGTTGCAGGAAATTCCGAAGTTGGATCCAACATAAGGGCCTTCCTCCAGACGGCATTCTGCCATGCCCGGTTGAAATAAATCCGCAGCGTCTGTGCGCCGAGAATCTGGCGCATACCGACTGTTGCAGCTGACTTCGGGATTTCCTCAACCGCTCCCCGCAAGGCGGTATCTGCATTAATCGTTATCGTTTGCGGGGTAAGGGTTACGACCCGTGACGGAAGATCGGCAAAGGCTTCAGCTGTTATCTCCCTTTCATCAATCGGTTCGTTAAATGCAAGATGCCCGACTATGCCAACTCCTGCGTGGCAGAACATTATGCCACCCAAATCGTCAATTCTTTCATCATATTCCTCAGTTTTACCCGGTTCGGGAAAGAAAATGTGATTTTTCTGCAGGCCCATTTCAGGCGGCATCGGATCTGTCAACTCTCTCTGTATAAAGCCCCGAAAAGATAGCGGACTGGTACGATCAATCCATTTCCCATCTTCTCCCACATACTCATCCATAAAGAAGATGAAAAGACGGGAGAGGTCAAGCGGCCTTCTTTTCAATAGCTGAATGAATCTGCGATACTGAAAAACAGGACCAACCGGGAGTATGCAGGTTGAAGCTTCTCCGGCGGCATTTCGATCCTCAATTGCCTCATACATGGACAGCGCCATATGATAATAGAGATCAATATCATGCTCAACAACTTCAATTGCTTTGCCGCTGCTTCTCCGTATTTCTTCAACTGTCAAACTGTAGATACTGTTCATAATCTCCCACTCACTCGCTTGCCTGCATTTTCATCAATTTACTATATCAACTCTAACATTATCAGCCTTTGACGGCACCGCTGGTAAGACCGCTGATAATGCGGTCGTGCAGAAAAACATACACTAAAATAGTCGGGATCATGGTTATGACAATCGCCGCCAGCATACTGGTATAGTCAACTACAAACTGACTGCGAAAAAAGCGGATTCCCAGCTGAAGAGTTCTAGAGACTTCAGACGACGTCAGAAGCATGGCATAGATAAACTCATTCCAACAAAAAATAAACACAAAAGTCCCAGCTGTAACCAGCCCTGGTTTGGTGAGCGGAAATACAATCTTAGAAAACCGCTGGCTGAAGCTGCAGCCGTCTATAACAGCAGCCTCTTCAAGCTCCCTGGGGATCGACCCCATAAAGCCATGAATAAGAAAAACCGAAATCGGAATATTAATAGCCGAATAGGTTACTATCAGGCCAAACAGCGTATCATAAATTCCGAATCCATTTACCAGTTTGAAAAAAGGTACCATAAGCGCAATGATGGGTATGAGAACACCAGCCACAATAATGTTGAGAAGGAGATTCTGGAAGCGAAATGTTTCCCTGGCAATTGCAAAAGCCCCCATCGATGCTACTAACGTATTTACAATCGTTGTGCTGGCAGCCACAATAATCGAATTCATAAAAAGCCGCGGCAAACCTGCCATCGACATGGCATTCTTATAATTTGACCACATCCAGACCTTCGGCAAGGCAAAAGCCTGGGTTTCAAACTCGAAATTCGTTTTGAACGATGAGATTACAAGCCAGACAAGGGGCAGGAATGTTATGACCAGGAAAAAAAGAATGTAAAACCATTTTCCTGTTTTCGCCGCGGCTTGTATGGCTATATGAGAACCAGACCGGTTGATGCTTTTCTTCATATGCCTGATCTCCTACTGAACCGTTTCAGAAGCGCTGGCCTTTCGTCCGAAGAACCATCTGAGCAGCGCTATTACCACCCCGCCGGTTACAATGAGTATTGTTCCTATTGCATTGGCCTCTCCGAACCTCAGCGCCTCCAGGTTACGGTAAAGAACAATTCCCATTACTGAAGTCTGGTGAGCCGGTCCGCCGTTCGTCATCAGATAAGTCGACTCAAAGTGACGCATGCCAAAAGCCATGGCAAGGGTCATGGTTGTAACCAATATACCGCGCAGCATCGGGATCGTTATGTGAGCTTCCTGCTGCAGCACATTTGCTCCATCTATCTCGGCTGCCTCATAGAATGATTCTGGTATCCCCATTCTTGAAGCGAGAATAACTATCATGAAATAGCCGATATAAAAAAGCTGCTGAAAAATGACGGCTGGAAAGGCAGTCTCATACTCACCAAGCCAGTTATGCGTCAGCTGCTCAAGTCCCACAGAATTCAGCAAACCGTTGAGCATGCCGTATTCCGCGTTGTAAACAGCCAGCCACATCATGGCAAGAGCAACCTGAGAGATGACATTCGGTAAAAAATAAATTGTACGGAAAGTTTTCCATCCCCGGGGTTTTCTTGCAAGGACCATCGCCATACCAGCTGCCAGCGGTATCTGAACCAGGCCAAGAACCAGTGCCCAAAGAATATTATTTCTGAAGGATAGGCGGAAAGTATCACTGAGAAACAGCCGTTTGTAATTTCCCAGCCCCTTGAACTGCATGGCGCTGATACCATTCCACTCAGTGAAGCTTGTTACAAAAACAAATATAAGCGGATAGACAAAGTAGAGCAGGAACAAGGTGAGTACAGGCAGAAGAAACAAAATGATTTGCTTCCAGTTTTTATTGCGTTTTACCATAGGTCTGTCCCCTGAAAACCGGGGCCCGGTTTTTGCGACCAGGCCCCGTGCAGCTAATACCTTTTCAACAGAATGCATGACCCTTCGAGTCTATGCAGCCGGCAGTTTAGCGTTAATCGATAACACTCTTAATCTGCTGCAGGAATTCCGCAGGAGTAGCTCTGCCAAGAGCCATTTTGGCCAAAGCCTGTCCGAATTCGGCAACTACATCAGAAGGATAAACAGTCGCAAAATGGGTTCCTACGAAAGAGGCATCATTGACGGCATCGGTAAACTTCTTCTGGAGCGGGTCAACAGCATCTCCGGCACCGGTCTGGAACTTCACTGCGAACATCGCACCTGAATCCATAGAAATTGCTTTTACATTCTCCGGCTCGGTCATCCACTTCATGAACGCCAGCACACCACCTTTCTTAGCCGCATTATCGGTTGCACCAGCAGCAAGGTTGGAAAGGGCAAAACCGATCTGACCGCCTGGATAGTCTCCGGCTGCCGGGAGAGAGGCAATCTTAGTATTTTCATAAACGTCAGGTGCTTCTCCCCGTACGCGTCCGATATACCAGGGACCATTGATAAACATTGCGGTTCTTCCAGCAAGATAATGTCCTCCAGAGACGCCGGCATCCCCTCCGACTGCATCTTTTGTTGTATTACCGTCTGAGTACATCTTCAGTAGAATTTCAGCCGCTTTCTCAAATACCGGATCGGTAATCGGCTTGTCCCATACTTTGGGTCCGCCAATAGACATGGCAATGTGAGAAAACCAGAGCATGCTGGTCCAGGCGTTGGTTCCGCCGGTCATCTGGCTGGTGGGAACAATCCCGGCAGCTTTCAGCTTGTCAGCAACTTTCCAGAAATCGTCTATGGTTTCCGGGTATTCAGTTACGCCTGCTTTTACCATCAGGGCTTCGTTATACCAGATAGGAGTTACGCCAATCTCGTAGGGAATTGACTTGGTCTCACCATTGATTGTTGCATCCCCGATTGCTCCGCCGACAAAAACCTTTCCCCAGTCCCCGGCAAGCTCATCGGCAAAATCCATCAGCCGGTCCCCTTCGTAATAGGAAAAGCTTGTCGGATCCGGATTGAATACAAAAAGGTCGGGAACAGCATTTGCTGCAACCTGGGCGTTGATTTTTGTCCGGTATCCGTCATAATCCGGATTTGCTTCGATATCAACCTGATACTTGCCTTCATTCAGGGTATTAAATTCCATAACCAGCCTTTCAACTTCGCCGGCTTTTGAATCTTCGCCTACCCAGATTGTCGGCCATTTGAGCACAGTTTCACCGGTTTCTGCTGCACTCTGGGCTAACAGAAAACCAGGAACAGTTAATGCCAGGATCAACAGTAGTGCCAGAATTTTCCATGTCTTCATAAGAATTCTCCTTTTCTCTTCGATCTTTAATTTACTTACACTAAGTAAGTAAAACATGCAACATGCTCCCTGTCAACTCTAAACCTTCGCCTGACAGGTAAATTTTCTAAACAAATGAACCTCCTCCTATCGTCAATAACGGGCTCCTTCCGGTCAGATATCAATTCATCCCGAAATAGTCCTCAAAGACCAGATCGGCCGCACCCCTTCCTGCCTCAATCGAGTCGTATACATCAGAATACACATTGATGCAGGCACTGCTGTCACAGAAAAAATCCCCTTCCAGAGCCTCAACCACCTTCGCGGCATAGATTCGAGACATATGTGGAAAGCGGGTCATGATAAGAAAGGTATCGGGTGAAAAAATTCTGAAAAGATTCCGCGCTTCCACCCCGAGAAGGGCTCCTTTTTCCTCGAGCAGGCCGACTGCTGCTGCATGCCCTTCCCCGGCCAGCCTGTCAAGCTCGGCCAGATTCTGCACTCCGCAGCAGGCGGCAGCTTCCTGCAGAACGACCGATTCGGATATGTACGACTCGAGGCACCCCCTTGCTCCGCAATTACACTCGGGCCCATGTATATCTATTGCAGCGTGTCCGATTTCCATAGCTGTGCGCCCCTGCACAAGCATCAGCTCACCATTATTGATAAATGCACCGCCGACACCGCTTCTTACCAGAATTGTTATCAGAGCCTTGGCATCCTTAGCTGCCCCGCGTCTATAGGCATTCACAGCGGCAACACTGGCATTGTTATTGATAAAAACAGGGATA
>JAIPFR010000060.1 GCA_021736525.1 Spirochaetia bacterium | reverse complement strand
GACGTGGAAAAGTACTGGCTGTTGAAGTGATACCCGGCTTCCTGACGTCGTCAAGATCAATGGCGAATAATGAATCCCAGTGCATCTTGTATTGCGCAGAGACCGAAGGAAGCTGGCTTGATGTATTATACCCAGAATTTATGCTGCAACAACCACTTATAAGCCGGAACAACATGAATTAATCTTCCGGTTTTATTATCTGTGATTTCCTCTTCTTCATATGCTGTAATCAACCAAGATTCTTGAAGTCCTAATTCCTCCATTCCGTTTAATAGAGCTCCAATTTCACGTTTTCTTGTAATTTCCTGATTTCCTATTTTCCAACAAACTTGAATCAAACGCATATCAGAGTCGGAACCAACTGCAAAATCGATTTCATCACCATGCGCGGTCTTATAGTAGAAAATATTCTCTATGGTACGTCTAAGTTCCATAAAAACCATGTTTTCCAATGCGAACCCATTGTTATATGAGGTGTCGCGTGAAAAGGCCTGTGCCATCGCGTGGTCAACACAATAGATCTTCTTCGGATTTACTGATTTAACTGCCATATTATAAGAACGTATGGGAACGGTAAACATCAAGTAGCAGTCAATTATCTTATCTATGTAGTCACTAATCAGTTCAGGGGAAAGCTTGTTTCTTTCACCTGCAAGACGTTGCTTTAACTTATTTACCGTTGTTAAACGTGAAAAATTGTTCATTAGCATCAGTACAAGTCTTTTCAGCTGAACGGGGTGTTTAATATTGTATCTGAGCAGGATATCTCTAGTTATTACATCATTCACAAGATTCTGAAAGTATACTGCAGCCATCGTCTCTTTTGGTAAGATATATCGTTCAGGCATACCTCCCTTGATAACATACTCTCCGAATGCATTGATTATCTCATCCCTGCTTGCAATGTCTTTTATGGATTCCGTTTTTCCACTAGCCCTAAGGAATTCGCGAAAGGAGAAAGGAAACAATTCCCAGGAAAAAGTTCTGCCGCCAAGTTCAGTTGCAATCTCTTTTGAAAGCAGTTTTGCAGATGATCCGGTGATATAGACTTCACAATTTTCTGTAGTTTGTACCCGATTGATAAATTGAGCCCACCTGTTTACGTACTGAAGCTCATCGAAAAAAAAGTAGACTTTTTGTACATGCTTTTCAGGATACATTCCATAGTATGTATCTGTTATCACAGTTGGATCGGATTTTTCAATTCTGAGGAAATCTAGACGATCATCTGAAAAATCGATATAACAGATGTTTTCTGCTGGTACTCCATCACTGAGGAGCGATTCCATCTTTTCATGCTGCCATGTAGATTTCCCACATCTTCTAATTCCCATAATAACGGTTGCTTTTCTTGGAACAGGCAGTATTTCTGTATCCCGGGTAATGATAGTAAATTGACTTATCAAATTGTGCTGTTGCTGTGCAATTATCAAACGCAGTATTTCATTCATGATTATTATAATAGCCTCAATGATCCAACATGTCAAATAGTTTACAAAATATTGCAAACTTAAGATATTATATTACCAAAATATTACAAACTATAAGATTTTTTGTTTCAATTATTTTTTAAGATCAGAATAGATAACCATATACAGGCTTCTAGAGAACGCTCCGAAGCAGGAACATGTAGCCTGTCACATAGAACATCATCATCACTGCAGGGATGATGATAGCCCGGAGGGCATAGACAAAACGGCTCTTATAGTATCTGCAGGTAACTATCAGGCAGACATGCAGCGGAGAGAGCATGGTTCCCATAAATCCCGAAACGTAGGCGAAGGCTACCGTGGAGGCGAGCATATTGAACGGGACCGCTGTCCCGAGCAGGGCAATGACCACCGGAAAGGAGGCCCCGACAAACCCGACGGAGATACCCATGGTCATGCCGGTGATAAAGGGCAGGAGAAATATCAGGGGCAGGGCCGGGATGCCGAAAGACTGCATCTCCTCGGTCATCAGCTGTACCAGGGCAGTCCCGTTTATATCACTTTCAATTAAAGCACCGTAGATTCTGACAAGTATAATAAGCAGCACCATATCGAACATTTTCCTGGAAAGAAAAATTTCTGACCAGGCTACAGGTGGAATGGGACGCAGAACTTGGACTGTCACTATGGATATGATGAGGCTTATCACCATCGGAAGGTAACTGCTTACGCTGGAAATTCCCGGTAGAAAAAAGCGGATGAGAAAATAGGAGAGCACGACGACGGAGACGGGCAGAAAGGGAATGAAGGAGAAGGCAGCCTGTTTTTTTCTTGCTATACGCTCCGCCTCCGTTTCTCGGGGAATGCGGGTGAGAAATACCAGATATCCAACAAGGACTGCCATGGCAGAGGTGGGTATCCCGATCAGGAAGATGACCCACAGCTCAAGACTGGCAATATCACAAGCCAGGATGATTCCGGGGTAGAGCGGCCAGCAATACTCCCATACGTGCCGGAACCAGTAGTTAATCCGTGTCTTCACCTCCTGATTGATACCCGGATGGTTATCGAAATTATCAAGCAGCGGGGCAGAGAAGAGGGCTCCTCCGGGCATGGGCAGCAGGCCGATAACTGCCGGCAGGATTGCCAGAGAAGCCTTCGATGAAAATGTACCGCGCACACTCAGCACCAACTCATCAACAAGCCCGTTCCGTTTCAGCTGGCTGGAGAGGGCCATCACCAGATATACCACCAGCATGAGGGTGAGATTTGATAGACTGATGACCGCCTGTGATACGGTGGAGACAACAGTATTGAACGGAAGTCCTGCCCAGACGGCAAAGACGGTCGCACCGGCAAGCAGTGAAACCGGCAGGCGTTTCAGGAAGACGTTGAGCAGAATGATCACGGCGAGGGATGTAAGCAGCTTGACAATTATTGGAACCATACACCGAATTGTATCGGATTACCCGGAATAGCACAATTATTCATTACAGCCGGCTATGCAATCTTGTGTTATGTCGACAGGCATTATACCAGCTTATCCGTGAGGCTTCTATTTGTTCTATATAGGTACTCACTACTGGACGGGATACCCCTAAAGCCCGACTTATCATTCGTTTTGATTTTTTTAGATTCATTTAGTCCGGAACGGATGGCAGTATTCCTCCGGAATTCTCATTCCCTGAAAAATTTATTACATATTGTATTGAGCAGAGACCGAAGTAAGCTGGTATGATGTATTATACCCAGAATTTATACTGTAGAAAAATACCATCTTCAGACACCGGAAAAATAAAAACAATGCACAGGGATGTGTCATCAATTGGCAGATTTTCAACATTGTTATATACCCCATGTATAGAGCGATGTGGGGGCAATATGAAAATAGGTTCAGTTTTTGAAAACAATCGAACTCAGGCGGTTAGACTGCCAGCTGAAACGCGTTTCCCAAAGAATGTTAAGAAAGTAACCATTCGAATAGTTGGAGATACCCGAGTAATCTCTCCCCTGAAAAAACATGGGATGATTTCTTCTATCCGCTGATAAAACTGTTACTGATGATTTTATGGTAGAAAGAGCTTCTCAATTCCAATCAGAGAGAGAATCTTTTTAGCATGCTGAAATATATGCTGGATACGAACAGTGTTATTTATGTGATTAAACGACGACCAGTAGAATTGTTTGATGTTTTTAATAAATATACTGATCAGATGTTTATAAGCAGCATCACTCTTGCTGAATTGATACATGGCGTTGAAAAAAGCTTACTCCCTGAAAAAAATATGAAAATAGTAGAAGATTTTATCTCCCGATTTGAAGTCTTATCCTACGACAATGAAGCTGCAATGCATTATGGCGATATCTTAGCGGATCTTGAAAGAAAAGGAACACCTATTGGTGTGAATGATCTTTATATAGCAGGACATGCCAGAAATCGTGGGTTGATTGTAGTCATAAATAATACAAAAGAATTTGCACGAGTGGAAGGGTTAAGAATAACTGATTGGACGGATGGCAATATTTAGAAAAATAATATGCCCAAGGTGAGAATTTTTATATCAATAAGCACTTGAATGATAATTATGCTTTGCTCTGGTATATTTTGCCGACTATATGATGCATAATTCATACATTTGACCATGACAGGATCTGCCATTTATAAGCAACTGTTTGCAAGAAAATCACTTGCCTAAACATTGTCGTTTGGCATAATACTTGCATATGATGCGCATGTCCATGAAGACCTACATCATCGCTGATGATTTCACAGGTGCTGGTGATACAGCTATCCAGTTCCTGAAGAACGGTTATCACCCTTACTTTCCCTTCTCGCTCGATCAGGATAATAATGCTTTGAACGATGCCATCGTTCTGAATACTGACAGCCGGTTCCTGTCCCCTGTATCGGCTTACGAACTGGTAATGAATCTGCTGAATAATTTCGACCTGCGTAAAAAACAGGTATTCAAAAAAATCGATTCCACCCTCAGAGGTAATCCCGGGGCCGAGATCAAGGCCATACTCGATGCAACTCATTTTAAAGCTGCAATTGTCGCCCCATCCGCCCCCAGGCAAGGAAGAATTGTGAAGCAGGGAATTTGCCTTGTCAGAGGAAGGCCCGTGCACAGGACAGAAATCGGGAAGGACATAAGAAACCCTTTGAGAACTTCCTGCATCACAGATATACTATCGGATAATGCCCGGGAAAAGTCCGGCCTCATCCAATTGTCATACGTCAGAAAAGGAAAGGAAGCCCTACGGGAAGCCTGCAGCAAGCTCATTGCAGATGGTATCCGCATCATAGCGGTAGAAGCGGTATCTCTGGACGATCTTGCCGAAGTTGCAGAACTGAGAGATGACCCTTCAATGCTTTTTGCCGGATCATCCGGTCTGGCCGAGTTCATGGTTAAGGAACATGGAACAGCCGCAATAAATTCGCTTCAATTCAGCGAGCCGCTGGAAAAAATTCTCATCATTGTCGGCAGTCATACAAAGACATCCATGAATCAAGTAAGGGCACTCCTGCATAAGCTGCAGGTTTCTCTCATCCGTCTGGACACCAGAGTGATGATCCAGAATCCATACATCGAAATGGAAAGGATAGCTGTAACTTCCGCACAATTCCGTGAGTCTCCCATAGTGCTGTTGACAACCATGACCAATCGGAAGGAATTTGCAGCCAACAATCAATTTGCACGGGAATCTGGATTGACCATGGAAGTCTTCAGTGAAATGATCGCTTCGTTTATTGCACGGGCTGCCTGCAGCATGATCGATATCATTCAGCCTGATATCCTGTGCATCACCGGCGGACACACTGCATCGACGGTAACTCGAACACTCGATCCGAAAGGAATTTTCTACCTGAATGAAATTCTGCCGGGAATACCTGTCGGCAGACTGTTTCTATCCGATAACAGAAAATCAATACCGATAATCACGAAATCCGGAGGATTCGGGAATCGGGAGACATTTACTGAAATCATTGAATTGCTGGGAATTCAGCGAAGGACTCACCATGTATCAGCAGATAGCTAGCGCATACTTTCCAAGTCAGGTTTTTTTTGGATTCGGCAGTATCGCATCGCTGTCGAACATTCTCGGCAGCCGAAGAAGCAGGAACAACCTGCTGGTCACGGATGCAGCAGTCGCCGACACCCAGTTCGGCCAGGAAGTCCGGCAATTGCTGGAATCTCATTCTGACCAATTCTTTCTGGTGCTTGCTCCGCCGGGAGAACCGACAAGAGCCCAGATCGAGACACTGCATCAGCAAGTTGAGGGTTTACCCTGCAGTCATATCATAGCGCTCGGAGGAGGAAGTTCAATAGATGCCGCGAAACTGCTGGCGGTTCTTTCCGGGTCACCTCTGACCCTGGACGATCTTCTTGGCGGGAATGTGCAGATATCCGGGAAGCTTCCATTAACGGCCATCCCGACCACAGCAGGAACTGGATCGGAAGCGACTCCAAATGCGATAGTTACCCTTCCGGAACGTCAGGTAAAGCAAGGTATCGTTCATCCATATCTGGTGCCGGACTATGTTGTGCTCGATCCCGATGCTACCCGAACCCTTCCCAAGCATGTAGCGGCATCTACGGGGATTGATGCTCTGGCCCATGTCATGGAATGCTTCCTCTCACGCAAGGCCAACCCGGTAAGCGATACGTTCGCGGCGAGGGGAATATCTCTGGTGTTCTCTTCGCTGCTGAGGGCATATAACGACCCTGATGATCAGGAAGCGAGAAGCAGCATGCTGCTGGCGAGCTTTATGGGCGGATCAGCTATCGCATCATCGGGTACTACCGCAGTCCATGCGTTAGCCTATCCTCTGGGAGGCCGTTTCAATATTCCTCACGGTTTGGCCAATGCCCTGCTCCTGGCTCCGGTCTGTTTTTTCAATCAGGATGCCATGATGCCCCGATTGAAAGAGATCGATCGCATGCTGGCATCCGGAGGCGATGATACCCCTGTTCTAGAACGTTTGACCCTTCTGGTGCGGTCATTGAATATTCCTTCAAGGTTGCGGCAGCTGGAAATACCTGAAGAAGCCCTCGTTTCACTGGCTCGCGATGCTGCAGCGATAACGCGTCTGCTTGACAACAATCCGAAACCAATCGGCGAAGCCGATATACTGGGTATTTACGAATCAATTTGGTAAGGTGAAAAATGGACAATAAACCATTGTTGGGAATAACCATGGGAGATCCAGCAGGAATCGGCCCCGAAATAATTGTCAAAGCCCTTGCCGACCCGGAGGTGTATGGCTGGTGCCGTCCTCTGGTCATCGGCGACATTCAGGCCTTCAAACGGGCTCTCGAATATACCGGGTTAACCAGAATGATAGTCCGAACGGTAGAAATGCCTGATGAAGGATCCTATACGCCCGGGGTCGTCGACCTCCTTCCCGCCAGCTCTGGCAGTATCCCCCCTGTTCCTTTGGGAACTGTCACAGCGGCAGCAGGAGCGGCAGCCTATGCTGCGATCATTCGATCCATAGACCTTGGTATGGATAAGCTGATCGATGGCGTGGTTACCGCCCCGATCAACAAAACTTCCCTGCATGAGGCGGGGGTGAAACATGCCGGCCACACTGAAATATTCAGCTCTGCGACAGGGGCGGGAT
>JAIPFR010000059.1 GCA_021736525.1 Spirochaetia bacterium | reverse complement strand
GCCCCATGGGCAGATATTTCCATGTTTATGTATAAATATTCATCAGGGAGAAGAGGATGAAGGAACGCCAGAACCGCCTAGCAAAAATAAAGGAACTCATCCAGATCCACCATATAGACAGCCAGGAAATGCTGCTGGAACTGCTTGTTAACGAAGGCTATCATGTTACCCAGGCTACCCTCTCCCGCGACCTGAAGATGCTCAAAGTCGGAAAAATATCCGACGGCTGGTCAGGGTACTACTACGCCCTGCCGGATAACGACTTGATTTCAGAATCCGAAAAGAGCTATATTCAGGATGTTCGCAGAGGCGTGCTTTCCATAGAATTCAGCGGCAATATCGGGGTCATAAAAACCCGTCAGGGACATGCGGACAGCGTTGCCCTGGCCCTCGATGTTCTCTCGCTGCCGGAAATCCTCGGAACCGTTGCAGGTGACGATACCATATTCATCATCCTGCGCGAAGGAATGACCAAAGAAGACCTCATCCAGAGCTTCCGGAAACGAATACCTGAGGTGGAAGCCTGATTCAGGTAGTGGAAGCCTGGGAAATCAGCCTGATGCGGAAGCCTGATTCCTTTGCCCGAAGCGGAAACCCGATTGGAAAGCACAAGCCCCCCGGAACCTACAGGAGACTATCATGGACCTATCCTACAAAAACCTCACAGAGGCGACTGCCTTTGCACAACTGGCCGAAGAGCAGTCCGTATCCCTGAAAGAACAGTTCAACTCACCCGCTGCCCCCGAACGCATCGCAGCATACCAGATCCCGATGGCCGGCGGACTGACCTATTCCTACGCAGCCATGCCGGTAAGCGATTCGATCCTTACCGCCCTGCAGGCGCTTGCCGACGAACAGCAGCTCATTGAAAAATATCGCCGACTGCTTGACGGTGACCGCATCAATACCGGTGAAAACCGGGCGGTCCTCCACCACCTGACCCGCGGCAAACTTGGCCGTGATGTAGTGCTCGATGATGAGGACAAGCGCGAATTCTACCTCGGGGAGCTGGAAAGAATTGATGACTTCAGCCGCAAAGTGCACAATGGAACCATCACCGGATCGACGGGCAAGCAATTGACAACCGTAGTCCAGATCGGTATCGGAGGTTCAGACCTGGGCCCGCGTGCCCTCTGCCTGGCCTTGGACGGGCATGCATCCGCTCAGCCGAACGGCAGGAAAATGGATGCGCATTTTATCTCCAATGTAGATCCAGACGATGCCGCCGCCGTTCTCAGCCGCATCGATTTTGAACGAACCCTCTTTATACTGGTATCCAAGAGCGGGACAACCCAGGAAACCCTGACCAACCAGGATCTGGTCCTGCGCAGCATAGCCGGATCGGGCATCCCGGACATAGACCCTGCCCGGCACATGGTTGCCGTAACCAGCAAGACCAGTCCCCTGGCAGCCTCCAGCGACTATCTTGCCAGCTTTTATATCGACGACTACATTGGCGGGCGCTACTCATCCACAAGCGCTGTCGGCGGACTGGTGATCAGCCTGGCTTACGGTTCGGGAACCTTCAAGAAACTGCTTTCCGGGGCAGCGGCTGCCGACGAAGCTGCCCTGAAACCTGATATTACCGAAAACGCGGCTCTGGCCGATGCCATGATCGGCATCTATCTCCGCAATATTTCCGGCTGCCGGACAACCGCCGTGCTGCCCTACTCGCAGGCACTCAGCCGATTCGCCGCCCATCTGCAGCAGCTCGATATGGAGAGCAACGGAAAGCGGGTTAACCGTTCCGGCAAACCGATAGACTACCAGACCGGACCAATTATATTCGGGGAACCCGGAACCAACGGGCAGCACTCGTTCTACCAGCTGCTCCATCAGGGCACCGACATCATCCCTCTCCAGTTTATCGGCTTCGCAGCCTCCCAGTACGGCAAGGATGCGGAAACCGGGGGCAGCACCAGTCAGGAAAAGCTCAACGCCAACCTGACCGCCCAGATAGTAGCCTTTGCCCGGGGAAAGGACGATGCGGACCCCAACAAGCAGTTCCCCGGCGAGCGGCCGTCCAGCCTCATCTTCGGAAGCCGTCTTACACCGGAAGCCCTGGGTGCCCTGCTGGCACATTTTGAAAACAAGGTCATGTTTCAGGGATTTTGCTGGAACATCAACTCATTCGACCAGGAAGGCGTGCAGCTGGGCAAGGTGCTTACCGGCCAGGTACTCTCGGGAGCTGGCGACGGGCCCCTTTCGGCCTTTTATGCGCTGCTCCAGCAGGGAGGCTGATCGAGCTCACGAGGCTGATCGAGCTCACGAGGCTGATAGAGCTCACGGGGCTGATCGAGCCTACAGGGCTCTGGACGCAGTCAGCACGATATTAACCGTCTAACCCTGCAGCCGCGGAGGCTCACCTACCGCCCGCAGGACCACAAGCGAGGAACTATGCCGGGAAGCAGTTTTGGCAAACTTTTCAGTGTGACCACTTTTGGAGAATCTCACGGCGGAGCTGTCGGGGCGGTAGTAGAAGGCATAACACCCGGTCTGAAAATCAGTGAAGAGGAGATTCAGGCAGAACTGAACCGCCGCAAACCCGGCCAGTCGGAGGTTACCACTCCCAGAAAAGAGAGCGATACCATCCATATCCTCTCGGGCTGGTTCGAAGGCCGGGCAACCGGTACCCCGATGCTGCTGATTCTCTACAATGAAGACCAGCAGCCGTCAGCCTATGACGATATAAAAGACAAGTTTCGCCCCGGCCATGCCGACTACACTTACCTTAAAAAGTACGGAATCCGTGATCATCGCGGCAGCGGCCGGGCTTCGGGCAGAGAAACCGCCGCCCGGGTAGCAGCCGGCGCAATAGCCAGAAAAATGCTTTCAGCAGAGGGCATCTCGATCCTGGCCTACACTAAACGGGCTGCCGGCATCTCCTGCACCACCTTTGAGCCTGACGAAATTGAGAAGAACCCCATGCGCGCCTGCGATCCCGTCGCCGCCGAAGAAATGGTCAGGCGGGTTCGCCAGCTTGCCGATGAACACGACAGTACCGGGGGCATCGTCGAGTGCATCGTCTCGGGGGTTCCCGCAGGTCTCGGCGAGCCGGTATTCGACAAGCTCGATGCCGACCTCGCCAGGGCCATGTTGTCACTCGGAGCTGTGAAGGGTTTCGAAATCGGATCAGGATTCTCCTGTGCCGACATGACCGGAAGCAGCCATAACGACTGGATGGACCGCAGCGGGTTCAAGACCAACCACGCCGGCGGAATTCTGGGCGGAATCAGCACCGGCAGCGATATAATCTTTCGAATCGCCGTAAAACCGACATCATCAATCGAAAAAACCCAGGAAACCATCACCATCAAGGGCGAAGAGACCGCCATATCTACCAAAGGACGCCACGACCCCTGCATCTGCCCTCGCATCGTACCGGTAGTAGAGGCCATGGCTGCCCTGGTTCTCATCGACCACCTGAAACGGCAGGCTGGCAGTTAGATTCAACCTCACCATAGTGCCTTACTGGTCAGAACCAAAAAAACCTATCAATAAGAAAAAGCTTCGAAATGGCACTGTTTTCTTGAAACATTAAGTTTTCCCAGTTCACTCAAAACAATCGTACGAACATTATGTGATGAACAAATATAATAAGAACGTTTTTCCGGGTTTTTTATCGATTCCCGGAAAAGACTTTCTGTAAAAAGCGCCCCATCTTGCTGGTATATCAGATAGTATACATGAACATCAGGCAGCTTATTTGTTATCCTGTACAAATCCTCCTCAAAAAGAAGTTCTTCCCGGGTATTGACAGCAAGGAAGCAAAGAACTTCCGAAGGAGGGGGGTTTGAAAGCATATCCCGCAGAAGACTGATTATGGGGACAATTCCAATACCGGAACCAATCATTACTACCTTTTCTCTGGAATAGTCCGGAATAAAATTCCCAAAGCCGCCATTCAGCTTTGCTTCAGCCCCCAGTGACATATTCATCAGATCTCGGGTGAAATCACCAGATTTTTTTATTCCGAGCATAATTTTTTCATCAGCAGGAGCTGAGAGGTAAGAAAATGGATGCTCTTCACGGGTAATCCCTGCTGCTCTCCATTGCAAATAGCCAAACTGTCCCGCCTTGTAAGACCACCCCTTCTGTTTTTCTACTGAAAAAGTAAGTACCGCAATATCGGAAATCACTCGTTTGCCAATCAGTCTCATTTTTGGCAGTCTGCTTTTTCTTATCAGAGAATACAGTACTGTACCCATTGCTATAAATGGCAGAATTGTCGCATATATTGAAATAACCGGAATCGGCATTTCCAGCATTCCTGCATCAATCACATGCAGATACAGGAGAACTCCCAGCAGCAGGAATAATACCTTATGTATTTTTTTCATTATTTCGTACGACACGATCCGATTCAGCCAAGCACTATGCAATAAAAAGGCTCGCAGCCTCCTTGTCAAAGGTGTTTCAATCCATAATATCGACAAGAAGAAAAGCACAGCAATAAAGGCAAGCAGAGTCCATGAAATGAGATTAATATGTTTTCCGATAAATATTTTGAATAACACATGATAACAGATTCCCACCAGGACAATAATACCAGTATAGGCATGCAGCTTCACTACCTTGTCATAGGGAAAAAGTGTCTGCATTACCGGAATTTTGGCAGTTATCAGCAAATGGTTGAATATGCTGTAGAAAGCAAGCATTGATATCGAATAGTTAATAATATCACCTATACCGACAAAGGGGAGCGCGGTTATAAACAGCACTGCATGCGTAATCGGGATGATAATATAGAAAAGAACTAAGCCTGCAGTAAACATTATTTTTCCTGCAGAAGGAGAAACAACTCATCAACCCATTGATGGTGCATAGCAACAGATTTTGAGTTTCTGCCGTCATCGTACCAGGTTGCAGCAGAAATCTCGTCAACACCATAAACAGAATCTTCTGGAAGTGTCCTGTCATACATGATATTCTTTCCAACTGCATAAAGATTGATAACCACCAACTTGTCTTTATCAGGAACATTAGCAAGATAGGATTCAGCCACAGTGTTCATTCCACTCTTCAGGCCGGTATTGAAAATGACAATTGCACTCTCATTACCTTTAAGCGCGTCAAATCCTCTAGCATAAGAAATAGTAAAAGGAAGTCGCTGTTTTCGAATTTCTTTACTGATAAAGTCCATTCCTTCCATATTCACTTCCGACCGTTCAAAGTAGACAATCGCAATTTTCTTTGCTGCAGCAGATGCTGAAACTGCCGCAAAAATCATGATAACCAGTGCAATTCCCGTTATTCTTTTCAAAGTAATGTTACCTCCCGCTGTTATCGTTCGTTATGTCAGCCTACATATTTCATCACTACACGCAATCGTGAACATGTGACTTATAATAGTTGAATAATAATTGAGCTGGTCATTAAACCGGAACCAATCATACCCAGCCACGAATGGGCAGAGGATCCAAAGGAAGTATCGTCGTCATCTGCCTCGATAAGATTGGCTGCAATCATGCACACACCCCCGGCAATACCCATGGCTATATGAATATTATCCCGTTTAAAAAGGCTGTCATTAAAGGAAAACCGGTTCGAATAGTTCAGTAAGCCAATACCGATATTACTTATAGATACAGCTAATGCTGCTTTTCCTATACTTTCATGTATATCATCATCTACGAAGCCAGGATTGAAGACACAGGCTGCTATCCCCAGTCCTGCTGCAGAATATCCAAGGATGTCATGCGTGGTATCAAGAGCTTGATATACTTCGGGACCCTGAAGATAGTCTTTTAAATCTTGAAATGCAGATGGAATCTGCGTGTCTATCTGCTGATTTTCCTCGGCAGCCAACGGCAATATCCCGGCAACGAAAAGAATCTGCAAAACTAAGAAAACCTTTTTCATCCTCTACTCCCGGAATAGGAAAGTTTATCAATAATTTCAGTTCAACATTTTTTAAATTTTTAAAGTGTTTAATCATAGCGAAAACCCCAAACCAAGTCAACTGAGTCAATTTCAAAATGCTTCGCATTTTTAAAATTGGCTCCAAAACGTCGCTCTTGCTTTTTGCAAGAGCCTCAACTTTAAATCCTAATTATGAAAAGCTTTTTTCATCGGCATACGATTTTTCCCCCGAGGAAATACTATCAGCTCAGGCCGGCAAAAATGCAGGGCAGGCATGCGTTCAGGCATGACAGGCCAATTCAGGCAGGACCGTTCAAGCATGATCACTTAATCACATGATCACTTTCCCGCTTGACCAGTGATACCTGATCATCTAGAATTACAGCTATGGGACTGCTTACCCCCCTTACGCTGCAGTACCAACAGCAGCAGCAAATAATATCAGCCTGCAAGGCGTGGATACTCTCCCGATGCAGACCCTCTGCCTGCATCCTCTTCGGATCAGCCGCGCGAGGTGAAATGAATGAATCCTCAGATATTGATATCGCCTTGATTTTTTCTGATGCTGAAAAACTGGCAGCAGCACGCAACGCCCTATACGAAACCCCGCCGTTAACTGAACTCTGGCCGTGCGATCTGGTTTTCTTTACCGTTACCGAATATCAGAGAAAACTGGAACGGGGGGGGCTCTGTGAGCTTGTTTCCAGTGAAGGAATACTTCTGCACGGGAGGTGGCCATGAGTCCTTCACATCAGGAGAGAGTCTTCAAACAATCTTATGCATTGGAATTGCTCTCTATAGCCGAAGCCGACTGGAATACCGCCTTGTATCTCAGAAAAGGACTGCAGGAGCATGCCGTAAGAAGTGAGAATTTCTTCTTTTTTGTTCAGCAGACTCTGGAAAAGCTCCTCAAAGCTGTGCTGGTAAGTCAACAGCTTCCCGTACCGCTGGTTCATGACCTGGGAATTCTCATCGCAAAAATCCCCCGGGAAATCGAGCCCCCGTTCGGATATGAAATCAACAGACTGTCAGAGTTTGCGGCAGTCCGCCGTTATGAAGAAAGTTCACTTATCTGGAACGAGGAAGAAGCTGACGAAGCCGTTGAGCTTGGAAACAAAGCTATCAGCTGGGCTAAAACCATCATACCTTCCAGCTTCACAGCACCGTAATCGCCACCACTCGCCTGCAAACTCGCCTGCGCCCCCTGGCTGGCTGTAGAATCCCGCAAAAAAAGGACTTGAAATGAGAGAAATGCCCGTATTAAAATTCTTGGTAGTTTTAAGAAAGGAGAAAAGAGACCGGGCATAATTCTTTTGACAGTTGAGCCAATTTCAAAATGCTTCACATTTTTG
>JAIPFR010000058.1 GCA_021736525.1 Spirochaetia bacterium | reverse complement strand
TAATGATGAAACAACGCAGTTACACAGTATAGCGTGTGGGGGTGCTTAAGGTAGAGCAGAGCAAGGCAGTGCAGCGGCAACCCTCCGGAAGCAGCAGGCAAAACAGTTTCTGCAGTGATGGATGATGCCGTTCCTTCCACTCGGATGCCGTTTGCCGGGTATATCGCGGAGCATTCCGAGTATAGTATATCGTGGAGCAGTCCGGGTATAGCAGTCCGAGTATATCAGTCGATTTGAACGAATTGCCAATCCGGAGTAATAATACGCCCGGAACCATAGGAAGTCAATATTCAGGTTAAAAAAGATTCGCATGTGCTGCTCAACGCTGGCTAGCCGGATGCAGGCTGCTGGTATCCCACTGCCGCATGTGCAGCTGTTCTTCTGTATACGAGACTCCGGCAAACCCAAGCGGTGCATCGGGATAGGCAACACTTTAACGAACAAATTGCTAATCAAGTTTAGCATTCTAAGATGTTACCCATTTCTCAAAAAGCAATCGTGCTGATGCCGCCATGATATTGCATGGGTTGTGTGGTTTATGTTGATGTTGTGCCTGCAACTCCTATGGGGAGTTAAAAAAAGCGATAATAACCGCTCGCCCCCCCCTCTTCTCAGCCTGCACTTAAACATGAAAACAAAAAAAATAAAAAAAATAGCCTCGTATTATTGACATATTAGTATTTGTTGATACAATCTTTAGTACAACAACTATTGTCACAACAACTATAATAAGAGGTCCATATGCAGCTGATTTTAGATGAATTGCTTGGGTATAATTCAGAATTGCTGACGAAAGCTCTTAAACGAGCCCTTGCCCGTGCTTTTAAGGAGCATGGTTATGATATTACAGCTTTCCAGTGGATTATTCTGTATCGATTGTGGGAGGAACACGGCATTTCCCAGACGGAACTAGCTGCAAGAACATTTATGGATAGTCCAACAATAACAAGAATGCTGGATGTCATGGAAAAAAAAGGGTTAGTTTACCGCCAGCGCAGCTCTGACGACCGAAGAATTGCAAGTATTTTTTTGACAGAAGCTGGGTTAGCCTTGGAAAAAAAACTGGTTCCCATTGTTGAAAAGCACCATGCCCATGCTTTGGATAATATTTCCGAAGAGGAGTTTCTCTTTGTGAAAAAATTCATGAAGAAAGTTATTGACAACTTAAGCTGAATTTTCAGGAGAGCAAGATTATGGATTATGCCATAGCTAGTCAGAAGGCGGATGATTTCAATTCACTCACCCACCCCAATGTTCTGGTTATCATAACAGATCAGCAGCAAAAGCAGACAATTGATTTTTACGGCGGTAAATTATATTCAACCACAGGCATAAACAGACTGGCTGCAGAAGGTATGATTTTCGACCGAGCCTACACAACATGTCCATTGAGCGCTCCTGCACGTGCATCACTTTTATCTGGATTGCCAATTTGCAGGACCGGTGTACCTGTTAATGATGATGATGCAAGAATTATTGCACTCGAAGATAGTGTCGCTACATTTGGAGATGTTTTCAAACAGGCAGGATATAAGTGCGGATATTTTGGTAAATGGCATATTGGCAGAGAGGAATTTCCTCAACATGGATTTACTGATGGCTGGTTCGTGCATTTACGTAATTCATATGAAAACTGGCTTGAGAGGGAAGGATTATTTACTTTCCCTGATGATGTTACAGGTCTGAATCGAAGAGGCCTGGTTCCCTATGAACTTGCCCATGACACAGTCTCTACTGATAAAGCGATTGAATTTATTAGCAATAATCATGCAGAACCGTTCCTCTGCGTCTGCTCACTTCGAGCTCCTCATGATCCGTATATTGGTCCGTTTGATAATGAAATTGACTTTCACGACATCCCACTTCCGGAAAGCTATTCCGATGATTTATCGACAAAACCCTATCATCAGAGAACCAGCTGGGGCAGAAAAATTGCAGAGAGCATGGGAATAGATGATGAAACTACCTTGAAAAAAGTCACGGCAAATTATCTCGGCCTGGTAAAACTGGTCGATAAGAACATTGATCGATTACTCGACACATTGGATCAGAACCAGCTGAAAGAAGATACTATCGTGATGTTTCTGAGTGACCACGGAGATATGATGGGAGCTCACGGGCTCATGATGAAAGGGCCTTTCATGTATGAAGAAACAACTAACATTCCTTTTGTCATAAGGTACCCGGGGGTAATTCAGCAGGGAAGATGCAGCGAGTTGGTAAGTATGGCCGATTTTGCTCCTACCTTACTGGAGTATGCAGGGCTTCCGGTACCCTCCGCCATGGAGGGGATCAGCTTGAAACAACTCATAGAGCAGAAAAAGACACAAAAATCTACTGCCTGGCGGGATTATGTCATTATAGAAAGCTATGAGAGTTATTCCCTTCGCTGTCCTATTTGGAACATCACTACAGAGAATTGGAAATATAATCATTATTTTGGAGATATTGATGAACTGTACCATGTACATGAGGACCCACACGAAATGCATAATCTGGCACAGGATTCAGCTTACAGAAATGTGCTGTACCATCACAGGGAGAAACTAATCGATTGGGGGAATAGAAAAAAATCTTTCAATCTCACTGAACTGCTGGAACTCAGTAAACATTGCATAACACCAGGGATAGAATTTCAGGAAGTTTTATCGGGAAGTTCAAATCAGGAGTAGTAAGCATTTAGATTGAAAGAATAAAAATTATAGGAGGGGTTATATGAGAAATTGGAGAAAACCGGGAATTGTGATTTTTATTCTGCTCTATGTTTTGTGTACTACAGTATTTGCAGCCGGACAACAGGAAGCAGAAACGGGGGCGGTACCTGCCGGGGAGGTTCTTTCAGAATTTGAAGATGTCTACCCTGAATTTGCCGCCGGCAATGCCGATATTGACTGGAGACAGTTTTCCGGAAGCACTATTCACGTGGCTATGCTCAGTTCAGTATTGATGGACTGGCAAGTAGAAATGATTCCAGACTTTGAAAGACTTACCGGCATCAAGGTAGAAGTTGAAGGATATGCAGAAAATGCATTATGGCAAAAAGAAATATTAGATTTCTCCAGTGGAACGGGACAATTTGATGCCATGTTCGTAGGCCCGTTTTTTGCGCCAAGATTTGCAAAAGAAGAGTGGGTAGCTGATCTTTCAGAGTTTATTAACGACCCGACACTTACTGATAAGGACTGGTATGATTATGGCGATATTTTGGGGTCTATCCGTGAGGCATACAAAGTAGGTGATTATGTGGTAGCTATTCCTCTGGATGGTGTTACCCACTGTCTTTTCTACCGCAAAGATATCCTGGAAAAATACAATGTACCTGTTCCAACCACGATGAAGGAACTTGAGAAAGCAGCAAAGAAGCTGACTCTCGATACCGATGGTGATGGGGAAATTGATTTGTATGGTATAGGTTTAAGGGGAGTATATAATCAGATTACATTACCTGCATTTATGTTCACCTACGGCGGCGGATACATTGATGATTCGATGAAATCTATCATAACCTCTCCGGAAACAAAAGCAGGAATTGGTGCATATGTCTCTCTGCTTCAGAACTATGGCCCTCCAGGATCGGCTGCAAAAAACTGGCCGGATGTTCTTGAGGACTTCCGTCAGGGTAATACTGCCATGATTGTAGATACGATTGCCTGGGCTAATCAGTTTGAAGACCCGGAGAAATCAAAAGTGGCAGGAAAAGTCGGCGTTGCCAACATTCCCGGCATGACTTCAGAAAAACCTGGAGAACCTGGATGGTGGTCATGGTCCCTTTCCATGAATAACGATTCCAGGGTTAAAGGTGCCACCTGGCTCTATATGCAATGGGCAACATCCAAGCTTCAGTCTCTCAGATTTTCACTGAAAAGAGGGGTAACTAGCAGAAACTGGGTTACCGGAACTGATGAATATTTGAGTATTGCGGGAAAGCTGAATGATGGGGACTGGCTGGATGTCTACCTTCAGGGTATGGACAGCGCGCATCCTGGATATTTAGCTACGCAAATTAACGGGCTGCCTATTCCAGAATCCACTGAAATTACGAAAACAGTCGGAACTGAAGTCACATCGATCATTTCCGGCCAGAAATCTTTGGATCAGGCTCTGAAAACAGCACACGACAAGGTTGACAGTATTCTGGTCGATGCAGGATACAGATAGGAGTTCCTGAACTCTTACATGCCCGGAGATTCAAAAATACATCATTGTTTGTATTTTCTCCGGGCAACTCAAACTGACAAACAAGAGAGTTTAAACATGTTTACATTTAATCTGCCAACAACATGGATCCATGGTATTGGTGCTATTCAGAAAATACCCGGCCTGCTGCAGGAACTGCATTGTACCTCACCGCTGATTGTAACAGACAGGCGACTGATTGATCTGGAAGGATTCTCCCGAATTACTCGGGATCTTGCAGACTCCCACATGGGATATGAAATATTCGGCGGGGCAACGAAAGAACCGACTGTAACAGGGTTTACGGAAGCAGCGGCAAAACTTGATCTTAAGAAGTATGATGCAATAATTGCTGTCGGGGGCGGCAGTGTTATTGATACAGCCAAAGGTTTACGGGTCATCGCCAGGTTCGGGGGGGTGATTACCGATTACGCCGGGTTTGGTAAGATTCCCCGACCAACTGGCATTCCGCTTATTGCTGTTCCCACGACATCAGGTACGGGCAGCGAGGTTTCAGACGGGGCAGTATTTACCGATGAGGCTAAAAAAACAAAATTTGCAGTGGGAGGATTGTACAATTTTCCCACCATTGCGGTTACTGATCCAGCTATGACGGTATCCATGCCCCCGTTTGTTACGGCAGTTTCAGGGATTGATGCGCTTGTCCACGCGGTGGAATCCTACATATCAAAACATGCCAGTACCGTAACAGAACTTTTTGCCCTGGAAGCAATCAGGAGAATAGGAAGTACAATAGAAACAGCATTCAGGAATGGTTCAGACATCGAAGCGAGAGAGCAGATGCAATTGGGAGCAACTCTTGCTATGGTATCCACGGTCAATGCTAAGCTTGGATTCTGTCATGCTATTGCAATGCCCCTCTGTGCACTCTATGGGTTGCCCCACGGTCAGGTGTGTGGTGTCGTTTTGCCGGGAGTTTTGGAATACAATGCCGACGTTGTTCCGAAAAAGGTTGAGAAAATTGCGCGGATTCTCGGTATGGTTTCTCAGGATGAAACATACACTGCCAGTCTGTTCAGACAACGTTTACAAGAGCTGATTGATGAAAAACTCGGGCTGAAAGTACGATTAATGGAACATGGTTACACCGAGGCTGATAACGAGGCAATCGTCAAGGGAACGCTGGGAAGCTTTCAGTCCCAGAACAATCCCAGAACTATTTCACCTGAAGGAATAATCAATATTACAGAAAGCATAGTATAGGGGTTATTATGGCGATACGATCCGCAATCAGCAAAAGATTTACCCCATTTCTCCTGATTCTTCCCTCCCTCATGATAATTTTAGGGCTATTCCTGTTTCCGTTCATTTATAATGTATTTCTTAGCCTGAACGACTGGAGTCAGGGGGGCGGCAGACACGTATTTGCAGGACTTCAGAACTACAATCGGCTATTCAGGGATGAAAACTTCATTAATTCAATACGTATCAGTTTGAAGTTTACAGTTTATTCGGTATTGATTGAATTTCTGTTGGGATTGGGCATAGCACTGCTTCTCGATGGGGTAACCAGGGGGAAAAAGCTGCTGCGGGTGCTTATTGTCATTCCTATGGCTATAACGCCAATTGTATCGTCACTTACTTGGAAAACTTTGATATACAGTACCTCCTTCGGTGTACTGAACTACCTGCTCTCGGTATTGGGGCTGTCGGGGCAAGCATGGCTTGCTGACAGTAATCTCGCATTGGGTTCACTCATAGCTATGGAGGTCTGGCATTGGACCCCTTTTATGGTGATCATATTTGTTGCCGGTTTAAGCTCCCTTCCTGAAGAATGTTATGAAGCAGCTTATGTTGACGGGGCTAAGCCGGTTCAGATTTTTTTCAGAATTACCCTGCCCCTGCTTATTCCGGTAACGTTTGTGGGGATTATTTTTCGCACTATCGATGCTTTCAGGACTTTTGATGTTATTTTTGCTCTTACCGCCGGGGGACCAGGTACTGTTACGCAGGCTATGCCCCTCTACATTTTCCAGACAACGTTCGAATACTACCGTATTGGTGAGGGATCAGCTGCTGCCTTTGTGATAGTGGTTATTGCAATGGTAATTGTTACCTGTCTTTATTCGTTATCGAGAATTCTCAAGAGGGATGCACAATAATGATGATATATGGAAGAGGGCATCGGATTAAAACCGGATTTGTTTACGCACTCCTGATTCTGTTTATTCTCTGGGCGATTTTTCCACTGTTTTTAACGATAACTACCGCGGTCAAGACTCATGGGGATGCGTTTTCCATGCCTCCGAAGTTTATTCTTTTCGAATATACATCGCTGCACTTTCAGAAAATTTTTCAGGAAAGTAATATCTTCAAGACATATATAAACAGTATTCTCGTTACTCTTTTTTCTGTAGCGGTATCTCTTCTGGTCGGAATTCCGGCAGCCTATGCGCTGGCCCGGTTCAGATTCCGGGGAAAAGGAAGCTTTACCTTTCTTCTCTTTCTAACCAGGGTTTTTCCTCCCATAGCTTTACTGGTCCCCATATTCACCATTTGGACCAGAATGCATTTGATGGATACCTTGGGCGGGTTAATAATCATTTATGTGCAGATTAATCTGAGCCTGGTAATCTGGATGCTCAACAGTTTCTTTGAGGATTTACCCAAATCCTTAGAAGAGGCGGCAATTATTGACGGCTGCACCAGATGGGGAGCCTTCTTCAGGGTCCTGCTCCCCCTCGCAGCCCCAGGTTTAGCTGCTACATCGGTACTGCTGATGATTTTCAGTTGGAATGAATTTATGTTTGCTTTTGCTTTAACAGGGAGATACGCAAGAACTGCTCCAGTTACCATTTACAATTTTATGGAGTTTGAGGAGATTCAGTGGGGTCAGCTTCAGGCTGCGGGGTTTTTAGTTACCCTGCCGGTTCTGATTTTTACCTTGTTAGTCGAGAAATATCTTGTTAAGGGACTTACATCCGGATCGATAAAATAACTATACCGGGGTATGCACTTGACTGCCGTGGGTACTATATATAGTGTAAGGGGGTATGAAAGACTACCCGAACACTTTGATTGAGTTTGAGCAACGCTTTTCGACAGAGGAAGTATGCAGAGAATATCTGGAAACCTTACGC
>JAIPFR010000057.1 GCA_021736525.1 Spirochaetia bacterium | reverse complement strand
CCAGATAACCGAGGATGGGGATCAGGAGTACATTCGTTTAAAGGAGAAGACTACGAAATCGTAGACCTTCTCAGCAGGGATTATCCCATCAAGGATCTCTGCCTGCTGATGGGAGTAAGCAGATCAGGGTTCTATAAGTGGAAGAACAGGGATGCATCAGATCACAGAGTGTATCGGGACAGCATCATAGCAGCTGTAGAACAGGTCCACAAGAAGCATGCTACGCACGGCTACCGATGGGTGGCCGCGTTCATCCGTATCAACTATTCATTCAGTTGCAGCGACAGCTATGCATATAAAGTATTTCGTTTCCTGGGGATAAAATCAGAGACAAAGCATCGGGCTCATCGCCGGCTTCGCAAGGTGAAGGACAAGTATCCGAACCTCATATATACTACCTGGGATACGGTAGATAGGCCACGACAGGTTATCGTATCCGACATGACGACATTCCATATCTGGTACTTTTATATTGAGGTAACCTTCTATTTTGATGTGTTTACCAAACAGATTCTCACCTGGAAGATGGCTGAGCGACGAGGAGCCAGAGATCAGTATATCGAAGGACTCAAAGATATTGTCGACATGCTCAAAGGTTGCTGTGAACCGGTAGTACTCCACACTGATCAGGGTTCTGTCTACGCATCCATGGCGTACAACGAACTCATACAGGACTCCGTGATCGTACGGTCTATGTCGCGGGCTGGCAAACCTACTGATAATCCTGTCAACGAGGCCTTGAATGGATGGATCAAGGAGGAACTGTATATGGACTTCAAGCTCGATGCATGTCACCGAAAGGAGGAAATTCTAGAAGTCTTTACCCAATACGTTGCATTCTACAACGCACAACGTCCCTGCTATGCCATCGGCTATGATACGCCCGATAACTATTACCGCCGGTTCAAGCGAGGGGAGTTACCAGCCAATGACACTTTCGGGGGCAGAATTCTCTCAGAAACTTCCAAATTTGTGCAGAAAAAGAAAGCGGGATCTACTGGAGTTGTGAGACGGATGGAAGGTACAGTGTAAAAGCTTACAGAAAAAGATATTACAGTATGGTGTCTACTTTGGGAAACAGAAGTTGTGAGAAAATGTTTGCAGTGTCCACTTTTGGAAAAACAAAACAAGATAAAAAAATGGACATGTCTACTTTCAGAAACAAGAAATACAATTAAATACTTTTCGTGTCTATTTTTCTTGACAGCTACAATGTGACCGAATGAGATTGAAAATTTAACCGAATGACATTGCATAATATGACCGAATGATATTGCGAAATTTAACTGAATGGCATATTCTTTGTACAGGGGTACATTCATGGACAAGAATTTCTATCGGCCACGCATTATAGACTCTGCGGTAGAGCAATACCTTCGGGCGTTTGGTGCAGTCTGTATTGAGGGTCCCAAGTGGTGCGGAAAGACCTGGACTGCTCAGAAGCATTCCCAAAGTGCTTTCCTTGTTGGCGATCCAGCAGGGAATTTTCAAAACAGGCAGCTTGCACAGATCGACCCGTCCTTGGTGTTGCAAGGCAAACAACCCCGTCTGATTGATGAATGGCAAGAAGTACCGCCGTTATGGGATGCGGTGAGGTTCACCGTAGACCAGTCCACCATGAAGGGACAGTTCATCCTTACCGGCAGCGCCACCCCTTCTCACAAGGGGATCATGCATAGCGGCACCGGCCGTATCGCCCGGCTGCGTATGTTGCCCATGTCGTTGTTCGAGTCGGGGAATTCTTGCGGGAAGGTGTCGTTAAAAAAACTGTGTGCCGGAACTATGGAGAACGTAATTGCCGGAGAGATGAGTCTTCAGTCCTTGGCCTCCTTTATTCTGAAGGGGGGGTGGCCTGGCAGCTTGCAGTTGTCGACGGATGATGCGGTCAAAATTCCGGCACAGTATCT
Source organism: Spirochaetia bacterium (assembly GCA_021736525.1). Lineage (GTDB taxonomy): Bacteria > Spirochaetota > Spirochaetia > JABMQR01 > JABMQR01 > M55B182. Next base: position 5,398 of record JAIPFR010000057.1, on the reverse strand, counting down.
GGATAATTTGGTTACCGATGATGTAGCAAAAGTGGATGACAAAGTGCGTGATGAAGCAAAGATGCGTCTTCTGCTTCGGTCGCTTGCACGCAACGAGAGCACGACAGCAACCAGGGCACGTCTGAAGAGTGACATGCAGGGAGTTGAGCAAACCTCCATCGATGAGGACACAATCTCCGAGTACCTTAATATCTTTGCCAAGCTCTTTATCATAGAGAACCAAAAGCCATTTGCAGCTGCCATACGTTCTTCTCTTCGCATAAAGCAGGCAGAGAAACGTCATCTCGCTGATCCGTCCTTTGCATGTGCTCTTTTGGGTATCACCGATGAAGATCGACTGATAGGTGACTTGCGGACATTCGGATTTTTGTTTGAGGCATTGTGCGAGCGAGACTTAAAAATCTATGCACAGTCGTTCGGAGCCAATCTTCTGCACTATCAAGACTACAATAATGATGAGATCGACGCGGTAGTGGAGCTTGCAGATGGAAGCTGGTCCGCCTTCGAGATTAAGTTGGGGGCAAACCAGATTGATGAAGCCGCTGCCAAGCTTTTGGACGTTAACCAGAAATTCGAACGTCCGGCGACCAGTCTCTGCGTAATCTGCGGTCGTACAAACGCAGCCTACCGTAGGCCCGATGGCGTTTTTGTGGTACCGATTACTGCATTGAAACCGTAAATAGTTATAGGAAGAAGACCATGCTTTTCATTCAGCTCGGTAACTTAATCGGACTTCCCGCTAAAAATTTACTTTAAACCGAAAATCTCGCGCAGTGTTTAGCACTAACCATCTGAGCTGGTGGGAACCTCAACCCCGAAGGCTTCAAATATGAGGCCAACCTCTTGGGTGGGAGTGGTGTTGACCGGTTTGTACTTTCTCTTGAAATTCACCTTGGAATACGTTGAGACCCGTCTGAGAACATCACGATAGCTCGTTGCATATTTGCTGAAGCTGCTCCCCTTTTCCTCAATCACATTTCTAATTGAGGTAAGGAGTACCAATACTGCGAACTGGATAAACAACCTCCCGTACATAGAAGTGCTGGAATGTACCCTCAACCGCTGGCAGTCCAACTGATTCTTCAAATCATCAAAAAGCAGCTCGATCCCGTTACGTTTCCGGTAACTGACAAGAGTGATTTTGGCATCTTTCTCGGCATTGGTGTAAATGCACCAGTAGCCAAAGAAAAGTTCATCAAAATAACTTTCCGGTTTCTTCTTCGCCTTAATCTTCTGTCCCTTTTTCGTCTTATAGCCCAGTTCGAAGAACTCTTTATAGAACCCTTTATCCATAATGAAAGCAGCTGGCTTTACCTCCAGTATTCAGAGGTGGACAGGGGTGCTCCGGTACAGGGGCTATAGGAGGAGAGATCAAGAATCGACTGCGCGTCACTCTTACCGAAAGCCTTCACTGAAAATGGTTTTATCCCAGTACTTTTGATGGCCTTTTCAATAAAGAGAGTTTCCCCCACCTGCACGGTTGTCGGTATACTCTCGATTGCAGCATCGGTACGCATTGAGAGTTTATAACTTGATCTAAAATCAATCTCACCGTCTTTCTCTTTGGCAGTACCTATTAATTTATAGCGGTGGGTCGTTTTCTTGGTTTCCGGGTTGTAGATTGGATTGTCAATATTGACATTGTAGTTTCCAAGCTGCTTATTCCATACGTATTTGTAATCATTGCTCATGCTAAACACTGTGCGAGATTTTCGGATAAAAGCGTTCGGCAGTTATCGATTGTTCATAATGCTGTGTTGCACCAAGCATCATCTCTACAACACCGTCAACATGACGAGTTATGGGTACCATGCCGGCGATATCCAGATGAAGACGACGGGCAATAGAAGAACGCACTTCAATCGGACTGAGGACTTCTCCCTCAATAGCTGATGAAGAGAGTACATCAACAGTCAGCATCTTCAATCGTGCTTCCTGTATAAGGTCAAATCCCAGGCTTACCTTAGGTAAGCCGCTTACCTGCGTTAAGCCGCTTACCTAAGGTCAAGTTCTTGACCCGGGTATTGATACCTTTCATTGCCGCCTGCAACGAACACGGCATCGCATGGTTTTCACCAGCGGACGCTGCTTCTATCACTGATCCTGCGGGAGCGGCTCAGGGGCTTTCTGTATCACCGGTGCCGACGGTCCCTCCAAAACCGAAGAAAGGACCGTATCTTTTTCAGCATATCGGTTGTAGATGAAACCGCCAATCAGAGCAGTCAGCGGGGCGGTTAACACAAGACCAAAGCTTCCAACCAGTGTGTGAAGGATCTCCGCACTGACATAGGTCAAATTGAACACCGTGGCTGCGGGGGTGCCCTGTGCCATCATAACCATAAGTACCGCTGTATAACTGCCGGAGTAGGCAAGGAGCAGCGTGGTAGTCATGGTTCCCACCACCGCACGTCCCACCCTGATTCCCGAAAGAATCAGCTCACCCGTGTGAATATCCGGCTTCTTCTGCTTTATCTCATACATTGAAGCGGAAATATCCATGGCAATATCCATGACAGCACCTGAGGATGCAAGAAATATTCCGGATATAAATATCGCACTCAGATCAAGATGTGGATACCCTGAATACAGGAGTGTTTCAGAGAACGGTTTAACCGCACCGTGAATATGGAACAGCGTTCCGAACAGCAGGGAAATCGGGACGGTGAATCCGATCCCTGCCAGTGTACCGAAAAAAGCTATGGTCCCTTTTCTTGAGAATCCACCCACGAGAAATATGATGGCTGCTGAGAGCAGTGCCACAATACCAAATGAGATGAGAATGGGATTCAATCCTCTTAGAAATCCGGGAAGCAGCAGTTTCCAGACAGCCAGCCCGGTGAACAGAAACGAGAGCAGAGCTTTCAGCCCCGTCACTCCGGCAAAAACAACAAGCAGGACGGCAAAGAGAAAAAACAGCAACAGTTCAATGCTGATTCGGTAATGATCAACCGGCGTCGCATACCCGAAATTCCCCTCTTTATCTTCACTGACTGTGACCAGAGCAACATCCCCGACAGCAAACATTTTATCAAGCTCAAGTTTACCCATAAGGATGTTGTTTGATTCAGTTGTAACTCCTTTGAAGGATCCGTTCAATATCTCGAGTGTTACCCCCTGATTGCCCGTCTTCACAATCCCGTACTGCTCCAATTCTGTATTATCCACAGCTGTAACTCGGGCTCTGGCCTGTGATATTCTGTCATTATGTCTGTTTTCAAACCCTGTGGGTATAATGAGAAGAACTAGCGACAGAATACCGACAGACAGCGTGAACATTGCATCCTTTCTGGTGTTCCTTTCAGCAACCAGCATTGCATCCTCCTGATTATGTGACAGGGACTGTCCGAAGACAATCCCCTATCATGGTTACTCTTTTCTGTTATTGAACGGTAGAGAAGCAAGATCCCGTTCAGGACAGGAACCTGCTGTGCTATTCTGCTACAGCAACTGCTGCTGTATTCTGCCCAAACATGATACTGTACATTTTTTTAAAGATGTCTGTGTTGTCGTAGTACCCATTGAACAATTCATGTCCTTCTCCCAGTGCGAAAGTCTGTACAGGCACCCCTGTGTGGGAGTAAGAAGTCCATCCCAGACCTGCTCTCTGGTTGAGAAGGTGAGTAAGAGTCACCGTCAGTGGTTCGTAGCCGCCGTACAGCAGATAATCCTGTGTTCTTGAGGAAATAACTTCTTCGCCTTTCATGCTTCTATGAAAAGCATCAACAAGCATCTCTTCCTCATATTCAGTAAGTTCTGTCAGACCGAAATACTCTTCAATCTCTGGACGGATATCTTCAAAGTTTCCGCTGTCGGCATGAGCCTTCTTATAAGGACCGAGGACAAACGCGTTGAACGCTTCGTAGGACATCTTCTGTTTGTCAATTTCTTTGAATGCTGAATCATATTTTGTACCGGCAAAACCAAGCGTAAGACCACCTGTTTCATGATCGCCTGTCACCACGATGAGTGTTTCTTTCGGATGTCTGGCGTAGAACTCAATTGCTTCATCAACGGCATTGTCAAATGCAAGTGTATTGCTGATTGAGGCGGCTGCATCGTTTGCATGGCAAGCCCAGTCTATTTTTCCGCCTTCCACCATAATGAAGAACCCGTCTTCGTTATCAAGGAGCTCTATCCCTTTTCTGGTGAATTCTGCAAGGGTGATATCATCTTCTTCCATATCCAAGGCATAATCCAGAGAATTCCGGGTGAAGCTGGTGCTGTAATATGCATATACCTGTCTGTCTGAGGGAGCAAGTGCGCTGAACTCATCCCTGTTGGAAGCAATGATCCAGCCATTGTCTTTCATGACCTCATGAGCATTTTTTTCTCCTTCCGGGGTCTTGTCTATTCTGACCATCCCGCCGGCAAAGTAATCAAAATTGCTGCGTGCCAGCTGCATGTTGATGTCATAATAACTGTTTCGACTTGCCTGCTTTGCATAGAAACAGGCAGGTGTTGCGTGATCAAGGTTGACACTGGAGATAATACCTACTTTCCTGCCCCCTTCTTTTGCCAGTTCAGCGATGGTAGTAAATTTTTCGGTCTTTGTTACATCCATGTTGATGACACCGGAAAGTGTTTTGTTTCCTGTGGCAATTGCGGTTCCTGCTGAGGCTGAATCAGTAATAAATGATCCGGCATCGTAGGTGGTTGTAAGCCCCTGGGAAGGAAACTGCGTGAATCCGAGTTTTGCAACGCCGGGAGCAGTCTGGGCTTTTGCGTTGAGATATGCTTCTGCGGCATTGATCTGGGGCATGGCCATCCCGTCGCCAATGAACAGAAATACATATTTTGCCTGTGTCGCTACTGTTTCAATAGCTGCATCTGCTGGTGATTCCATCTGTCCTTCTGCGTAAACTGCCAGAGAAAGGACAAGGAACAGTGAAAAAAGTACGATTTTCTTCATAATGCTCTCCTTAGGTTTGGCTTCTCAGCCGGTAGGTGTGTTGATCATTCACCAGTTGTGTTAAACTATTATCATGATTTGATGAAAAAATGATTACTGGTGATCCACCACCAGAATACTCACCTGCATAAACCTTTTTATCATGAACTCCAAATCGTCGCTTTTGCTTTTTGTAAGAACCTCAATTAATTAAAACTTTTGGTGTCTACTTTTCTTGACAGCTGCAAATTTACCTCTTCCGTATGGACTCTATGAATGTGGCTGTCAAGTATATGACTTTTTTTGCTATTGTCTCTGCAGGTTCCTGACAGCCGGCATTGAGCCACTCCCGTATGGTCCTGTTTACCCCGCCAAAATAGAAATGATAGATATGGGGATCTTCCTCATATGAAATTCCACAGAATCGTTCCAGGACAGGTCTGTGGCTTTCCAGCATGAAGTCATCCAATAGATTCTCGATCTCCCTGCTTTGCAGCAGGATGGGAAGTT
>JAIPFR010000056.1 GCA_021736525.1 Spirochaetia bacterium | reverse complement strand
GAATAAATCTCAGGCTCACTGAAAAGGATTATTATGAAATTCAAATCAGGGCTGTCCAGGAAGGAATACCGTACCAGACCCTCATTGCCAGTATCATACACAAGTATTTGAACGGCTCATTAAAATCGTCCGGGATCTCGTAAAAAATCACTGGGTACATACTGCAATCCCTTATGTACATTTCCTGTCTGGATTCAGTTTCTGACACCGCAGATTCGGTGTCTGACACCGGATTCCTCAAAAAAGCCTGAGTAAATTGCGGAAAACGGTGATCAAGATCTGGGACAAAGATCTCTGGTACGAGTTTTTCAAGCAGTTGTACTGGATTATGTGACTGTCACCATTTTTACAATTAACTCAGAGATCTTCGGTTTTAAACTTGCTGTAGCCTTCGTAATAATAGCTCACGTCAATTCCTTTCATAAACAGGGAACGGTCATTGATTCCTGTCTGCAAGATTCCAAACGATGACCTGCCGTATCTCTTTTTTCAGAATCAGATCCAGCCAGATACGCGCTGCCCTTCCATTCCCCTCCCTGAACGGGTGGGAAATATTCATCTCAACATATTTCTCAATAATTTCATCAAAGCTGTCCTAGGGCATGGTGTCGATGTATTTCAAAGAATGTTCCAGATACATCACTGGGGCAAAACGGAAATGATCTTTGGCGATATTCACTTCTCGCAGCCTGCCGGCAAAATCATAGATATCACCAAAGAGGTATGCGTGAATGAAAGCCAGTCAGGCAAAGGTGCCCACGATTACGTGATCGAGGTCTCCTGTATCAAAGAGCAGCCGGGCTTTTTGTTTACTGATTTTTTCCTCAGCTCTCGCCAGTTCAACCTGACTGGTTATGTGTAACTTGTTGTCCATTACTTATAATACTACATTTTAAGCGATTGAGAAACTGATACGGGTATCAAACTTCTTTTTCCTTTTCTACTATTTTTACTTCGAACTCGGTTTACAGCTGAGAAAATCTATAGTAGAATACTTTTATGATATATGGTATCTATGGAATGAATACATACCATCATATGTTTTTACTGCTCTGACAACAGGTATGCAATATGCCTGTTCGAACTCCGAAAGCTGGTAAGTCGCAGATGGTTGAAACACCATTTTAACAGCACAGTGAGAGTTTTTTCGGATGTGGTAAGAAAAAGGATAAAAAGAATGTCATTGTCCCAAAAGCAGAAAACAATCCATCAGCTTAAAAGTCTTATCTCTACGCAGAAAGAAACGGGTGAGTATCTGCTGCCAACGGAAAATGAGCTTATGCTGAAATATGGAGTTGGAAGAAATACACTCCGTAATGCAGTTAACGAGCTGGTCCTTGAAGGGATGCTGAAGAAAATTCAGGGAAAAGGAACTTTCATACAGGACCCGGTAAAAAACATAGTTTTTCTGAATTGGGCCGAAACGGAATTCACTGATATACCGATAATGCAGGATTTTATAACATCTTTTCAGAAGGATAATCCGGCAATAAACATAACGAGCGAAAGCGTTCCCTATACTCTTTACGTTAAAAGAATACTCCGCCATCTACTGAACAATGAGCCATTCGATGTAATGCAGATAACACCATTCTGGCTGCAGCGATTCAAGCATCTTGATGCATTGTTTCCCCTGACAAATTATTCAAAACAGCATTATATCGGTAATCAATATCAGAAAGCTCTTGAGTTGGAGGAGATAGATGATGAACTTTATGCAATAAACTGGTCACTCTGCCCTCAGGTTCTGTTTTGCAACAAACGGGTGATGAAGCAGGCAGGACTTGATCCGGACAGTCCGCCCGAAACAATGGATGATTTCGCCCGTATGAGCAGACAGATAGCTGACGCATCTCCTGAGGGAACCTATGGTCTCTGTCTTCCTCTAGATTCATTTGCCTATAATTATCTTCAGCTTTACCCCTTCCTGATGGCTTTTGGTGGGGGCTTCAGCAACTCAATCAATAATTTCACTGTGGAAAGCGATGAGAATGTTGAAGCCCTGCTTTGGCTTTCGGACCTGTATCGTTACAGTGGAGCAGTCAATGCCAGAAGCATTAATGCCGGCCGTATTCTATTTGCCTCACATAAGGTTGGCTTCCTGATAGATGGACCGTATTGCAGGGGCCATCTGCGCAGACTGAGCGGAGAGGGAAAAGGCTTTGACGATGAATATATGGTAGCGACAATACCGAAAGGGGTTGACGGACGGGGGGAGAGTATCCTTCTTACGCATTCTTTGGCGATTTCACGCCAGTCAAAAAAGCCGGAAGAAGCCATCGAATGGATAACATACCTATGTACGAATGAGGCAAGCGGAAGAAAGTATTTTGAAGATTTTGGTATGATTCCCACATCACGGGAAGTGCTCGAGAAACCTTTCTACTCAAACGATCCTTTTGCATCAGTGCTGATCCGGCAATTGGAGCAAGTATCCATCGGTCCGCTCAAGCACCCTCTATTTATCAAATCTTTGCCGTTCCTTCTCCAGATAATGCCCAGCATTATTATAGATGGAGAAGATCCGAGAGAAAAGCTGCGCTTTCTTGGGGAGGTTATACGTATTATAGCCAAAGACAATACCATGATATATCTCTGAAATCTTGAAACCTGATGGTTTGTTTACAGCGGTTTTTTTACAGCGTGAAAAAAACGGTTATTACCGTTATTAGTTTACATTAGGAGGATTGATATGAAAAAGATGAAAGCTTTGTTGCTGCTTACGGCAGTAATAATGCTCTTGCCGATGGCGCTGGGCGCAGGTGGTCAAAACGAGGCACAGACATCGGCAGAAGAGCAGGGGGTTCTCAACTATTATTGGAACCCTGATCATTTATACAACATTTATGATCAGGTAATCAATGAGTTCGCCCTTGAGAACGGGTATGCAGTCAGCAGTCAGATTCTGAACTGGGGTGAGTTTCAAACAAAAATAACGGCAGATTTTGCCGCGGGCACTGTTCCTGATTTGATAGAAGTACCTTCTCCATGGATTGCAGGATTTGCAGCCAAGGGCTTCCTCGAGGATTTAACTGAGCAGATAACTTCTCATCCCAGCTATGAGGACTTTTTTGAGTCGACCTGGACAGAAGTCTCCTATGGGGAGAGCCTCTATGGTATGAAACTGCATCACACCTGCTTTGGATTATTCTACAATAAGGATCACTTTGCAGAGGTTGGCATTTCCCCTCCGGAAACTCTTGAAGAGATGGTTGAGGTTATCGACATAATTGACAGGGAGCTTGGTCCGGATATTCAGGCATTCGGGTTTGATCCGACAGGTCAGTATCTCATACCTTTTCTTGCCAGCGAGGAGACCCCGTATCTTATTGAAGATGGAAAGTCTGCCCTTGATACGCCTGTAGTCCGTAAAACTATAAAAACATTGCAGGGTGCTGCTAATAGCGGGAAGGTGTTCGTGCCCGATCCAGGAAGTGAGGACACAAGAGGAGATGTGCGAATTCTATTCCTGACGGGAAAAATATCAATGATGATAAGCGGACCATGGGAAATAGGGAATATTAAAAACAACTATCCCGACTTGAACTATGGACTGGTTATGGTTCCCCATCTTGCCGAGGTTAAGCCGCTTACCTTGACCGCTGGAACCGGGCTTGCAATCCCTAAGGGTTCAAAACTGCCGGTAGATAAGACCTTCGAGCTGATGACCCGGCTTACTTCAGTCAATACTGAGGTTGCTGCCACTTTAGAAGCGGGAATGCTCATGCCCCGTGCATCCTGGGCTGCTGATCCCCGTGTTGCTGAGGAAAAAGCTGTTCAGCTTTTTGGGAAAATTCTTCCTTATGCAACTCCCTTTGACATAGACGTACAGAAGGTTGGATTGCCGGAAATTACCTGGGGAGGGACAGTATTTACCAAATTATATCAGAAAATGCTTTACACTGATAAAAGCATGGATGCTGCATTGGATGAATATATAAAAGAGACAAACAGACTGCTGAATTAACAATTCTTCCGTATCGAGGCTCAAGCGGTATTCCCGAAACACTTGCTGAAGCAGTTTTTTCGGTCTGATACGAAGCATGTCTTGATGGAGAACGGTTTATGCCGCCCGGAGAATGGTCGGGCGGCAGTACTATCAATCAATGGAGAAATAATGTGTCATTGCTCAAAGCAGGCTCTATGAACAGAGAGAAGGTGAATCGGTATGTGTTCGGTTATTCCTGCATCGCACCGGCCTTTTTTTTCTTTCTGATGTTTTTTCTTATACCCCTGATAAAAGGGATTATCGTAAGTCTCCAGCGCAACGTCGGCGGCAGGATGATATTTGTCGCGTTCAAAAACTATGTGAATATATTTACTGATCCGGAATTCTGGAACTCCCTGAAGGTCAGTGTAATATTCACCATATTTTTTATTATTCTCAGTGCGGGGCTGGGGCTGCTGCTGAGTCTCTATCTAAAAGAGCGAAGAAGGTACTATCTTTTTATAGTTGCCGCTTTTTTCATTCCCTATATATCTACTCCGGTAATTGGAGCGCTTGTCTGGAAAAACATACTTGCGGATCCCTACGGCATTTTTAACACCTTCATCGGACTGCTGGGATTCTCTCCTGTTTCCTGGTTCAAGGATCCAGTGCTGGCGATGATGTCGCTGATTATTATCCAAGTCTGGTATACCATGGGATACAATGCAATCTTGTTTCTTGCGGGACTTCAGGCTATACCAGAGAGCTATTTTGAGGCTTCTGATCTCGAAGGTGCCTCGTTTTTCCAGAAGCTGCGTTATATTATACTGCCGCTGCTGATCCCGACCCTGGTATTTGTTATTACCATTTCCACACTGTACGGATTTGTAAATTCATATGTACTTGCAAAGCTGATTACGAACAACGGGCCCTTTCAGGCCACAAATGTCATGATGTCATTCATTTTTGATTTAGGTTTTAACAGGTTCGATCTGCCGCGGGCTAACGCAGCTACAATGGTCATTTTCGTTTTATTTGTTTTTCTGGCATTCATTCAGTTTCGTTATCAAAACAGAAACTACCATGGATTGGATTGAAAGGACTGACTTATGAGTACATACAAACCGGCAATAAAGTTGAAAGATGTTTTAATGGTTGCAGCAGCACTAATTATGGCATTTCCTTTTATCTATCTTGTCAAGCTTTCTCTCCAGCCCAGTGCAGATGTTATGAGGCTTCCAATATTGTTCATCCCAAGCAGTCTGCAGATTGAAAATCTCTGGAAGGTCAATGATCTGATTCCTGTATTGGATTATTTTACAAATACTATCCTTTATGCTGTTGTAACTACCATCTTGACCATTACCACAGGGACTATAGCTGCTTATGCTCTGGCCAAACTGGATCTGCCGGGCGGCAGGCTGATAATGATGTGTTTTATTGCCTCTGTCCTGCTTCCTCCTGAGATACGGGCTATTCCAATGTATACGCTGGTCTCCGGTTTTGGATGGATAAACAGTTGGAAGGGGATGATCATTCCCATGGCATCCACCGGGTTTTCAATTTTCTTTCTTTATCAGTATCTGATAACGATCCCTTCAGAAATTCTGGAATCGGCAAGGATTGACGGTGCCGGAGAATTCAGAATTATGGTTTCCATAGCAGTTCCGATGTCTCTTACTGCTGTTACGTCTATGGCTTTGTACAACTTTCTTTTCCGCTGGAGAGGGTTTATCTGGCCGCTTATTATGACAAGAGGTCGTGTAACAACGCTGTCCGTGGGGCTTTCTCAACTTAAAACCGGCGAGCAGCTTACGCAGTGGAATATGATTGCGGCCGCGACAATGTATACATTCATCCCTGCTTTATTACTCTTTCTGTTTTTGAGGAAGTATATCTTCAAGGCAGTTTCCATGAACTTGAAATGAGGTATTCACATGAAAAAATATAACATTCTCTTCTTCTTTTCAGATCAGCAGCGGTGGGATACCTGCGGCTGTTATGGGCAGGCATTGCCTGTAACTCCAAATCTTGATGCCATGGCCGATGAGGGAGTTCTGTTTGAAAATGCCTATACCTGCCAGCCGGTATGCGGTCCCGCACGGGCATGTCTTCAAACTGGAAAGTTTGCCACGGAAACAGGATGCTTCCGAAACGATATCGGTTTGCTTCAGGATGAGAAAACGATAGCACACCATTTTCAGGAGAATGGATATCGCACCGGGTATATCGGAAAATGGCATCTTGCCTCAACAAATTCGGGCAGCAATGATACGGCACTGTACAGCAGCAGCGGAGCAGAACCCGCCGGAAGAAATGCTTCGGGAAACAGTTTGCAGAAACGTCCCGCTGTAGATTTTCATGCAGCTCCAGTTCCCGTACCCTACAGGGGAGGATGGAAGGATCAGTGGATAGCGAGTGATGTACTGGAGTTTACCTCGCATGCCTATGACGGCTATATGTTTGATAAGAACAATAAGGTGAAAATGTTTCCCGAGGGTAGATACAGGCCGGATGCACAGACGGATTGGGTTCTTGAGACACTGGAGGAGTGGTCAGACGACCGGCAGATTCCCTTTTTTCTGTTTGTTTCTTACATAGAGCCTCACCATCAGAATGATCACAATCAATATGAAGGTCCGCGGGGCTCAAAGGAACTTTTTTGTGATTTCAGTCCGCCTGGGGATCTTGTTGGACATGAGGGGGACTGGCAGGAGAATTACCCGGATTATCTTGGAGCAATCAACAGTCTGGATGCTAACTTGGCAAGAATTAGAAGAAAATTGAAAGAGCTGAACATGGATGATTCGACTATCATTGTATATGGAAGCGATCACGGATCCCATTTCCGGACCCGGAATAATGAATATAAACGATCCTGTCATCAGGCCAGCACGCATGTGCCGCTGGTTATCTATCATCCTGACAGAGCGCAGGCTGTTCGTCTGAGAGTGAAGAATATGGTTAGTCTGATAGATTTGCCGCCTACTTTCCTGGATCTGGCCGGATTACCCGTACCGTATACTTTTCAGGGGCGTTCTCTTGTACCTTTCCTTGACAAGGCCGCACAGCTTGATGACTGGGATGACACAGTATTTATTCAGATTAGTGAATCACAAATAGGTCGGGCAGTAAGGACCAGACGCTGGTGCTACTGCGTTGCTTCCCCGGGTGGTGACCCCTGGAATGATAAGGACAGTACGGTATATCAGGAATTGTATCTCTATGACCTTGAAAAGGATCCTCACGAGCAGAACAATCTTATACATGATTCTGAATATGCGGGCACTAAAGAATGGCTCAGAGAGCAGCTTGTTCGGAAAATGCAGGCTGCCGGTGAGGATTTTCCGGAAATAATTAAAGCGTCCTGCTGATTCATTAATCCCGGTAACCAATCCTGGTATACGGCATTGCTTCAGGAGGCAGCTGCAGCTCCATATTCATTGCGTTTGATAATATGATCCTGAAATTCTTTATCCAGCTCAGTGAAATAGCCGCTCCAGCCCCAAACCCGCA
>JAIPFR010000055.1 GCA_021736525.1 Spirochaetia bacterium | reverse complement strand
TGGTTATACTGGTTTTGAGTTTTTTTATGATTCGCGCATCGGGAAACCCTGCGGAGATTTATCTCGGGGGAGAGGCTACTCCGGAGAGCATCGATTACTTTAATCGGAAGTGGGGACTGGACAAGCCTGCAGCAGTGCAGTTTTTCTCATATATAGGACGAGTGTTTCACGGTGACTTCGGGGCATCACTGATCAAGACTCGCCCCGTCACAGAAATTATTATGGATTATCTGCCTGCGACGCTCTCTCTCATGATACCGGCAGCAATTATTGCAATAACGGGGGGGCTTCTGCTTGGCATGGCCGCATCACATAATCATAAAAGACCTCTCGACTCAGGCCTTTTGATAGTTTCTACTTTAGGCTTCAGCCTGCCGAACTTCTTTTTCGGCATTGTGCTGATCTATCTGTTTTCCGTGGTGCTTGGCTGGTTGCCGCCAAGCGGCAATACATCACTGAAGCACTATATAATGCCCCTTATAACAATAACGACAGCAGACATTGCAGTGTTTACGAGATTTGGAAGAGCCGCATTTATCGATATCTATGAGCAGAATTTTATAACCAGTTTCCGGTCGCTTGGAGTGAAAGAGAGGAGAATTCTCTTTCGGCATGCGCTGCCTAATGCATCAATTTCTCTTCTTACCATATCAGGTTTTTATATCGGGGCCCTGATTACAGGAGCGGTAGTTACGGAAAATATCTTTTCCTGGCCTGGCCTGGGGTCTCTGCTAGTGCAGTCTATGAAAGCACGTGACTTTCCTCTTGTCCAGGCGCTTATTCTCTTGTTCGGTTTTGTTATCGTTTCAGTAAATCTGCTGGTTGATATTCTCTACGGGGTTATCGACCCGCGAATACGCAAAGGCGGTACAGCATGAATTTCTTCCGTAAATATCCGCCGATCGTTCTTGCTGCCGTCGGAATACTGGCAGGACTTCTGGTAGTCTCCCTTTTTCCTTCCCCGCATAACTATGATTTTCAGGATCTCGATAAACGCTTTATTCCTCCTGCCTTTATGGTAGGAGGTGACCCCGAATACCCGCTTGGTACAGACTATCTGGGACGTGATATGCTGAGCCGGATTATGGCAGGAATCAGGGTAAGCTATTTTATAGCTTTTGCCGGGACGGTTATTGGAGCGATTATCGGAACAGTTGCCGGTTTTGCTGCAGCAAGGTTTCGCGGAATACTAGATGAAGTAATCATGATGCTGGTTGATATTCAGGCGTCTTTACCATTCATGCTTACAGCAATTGCCCTGCTGTCAATTGTCGAAAACTCTTTTCTGGTTATTGTCATACTTCTGGGTTTTGCCGGATGGGAAAAATACGCTCGCCTTACCAGGGGGCTCTCTCTTTCTGCCATGAATCATGGTTACTCGATCGCTCTGCTGGCGTTGGGTGCTTCACAGAAAAGAATTTTTTTCCTGCACATCCTGCCCAATATTTCGAGTGCCTTGATCGTAAATATGACCTTGAATTTTCCGGGGACCATGATTGCGGAGAGTTCTCTGAGTTTTCTGGGGTTGGGAATCCAACCTCCGGTAGTCAGTCTTGGAAGACTTCTCGGTGAGGGAAGGGTATATCTGATGACGGCATGGTGGATCACGGTACTTCCGGGATTGGTAATTTTTATTTCGACACTAACTATGTCGATAATAGGCGACTGGGTCAGGGACAGACTCGGGACAACTCAATGAGGGAAACAATTATGAAGATACTGCTTTTTGGATTTGACGGACTGCGACCGGATTGCGTGAACGAAGAACTGATGCCGCGACTCCACAGATTTCTGCAAGATAATGTTACCTGCACTAATAGCAGAGCCGTTTTTCCGACCGAAACCTATGTTAATCATCCCAGCATTTTTACAGGTTTCCTGCCGGAAAGTCATGGGCTTGTGGCGAATGCCTATTTTGATCCGGCGGTATCCAGGAAAGAGTTCTTTCTTGGAAGCTATGTTGACAGAATTGAGGAAGCGGAACAGCAGACCGGGGGCAAACTCCTTCAGGTGCCTTCACTGACAGAAACCTTGGTGCAAAAAGGACTTACATACCTTTCCATCAGTTCCAACTCACCCGGAAGCACCCGGCTGATGGCACATAAAGCTGCCTCCATCGGGGGAATTAATATATCTGTTAATGGAATCAACTATGCCTATCCGGAAGAAATGAGAAGCAGATATACCTCGAGTTCTATTTATGGGGAGAATATTGAAATTCCTGATATCAAGGGAATGGAGAAAATGAATGAAATTGTTCATGATCTTTTTCAGAAGTCGGGGATGCCTGATGTAAGCATTATCTGGTATGGTGAACCCGATCATACATTCCATGCCTTCGGGTTGGGATCGGAGCAGGCTGACCGGGCCTTGAGGGCGGCCGATGCGTGTTTCGGGGAGATGCTTGACGCTTATTGGAAGGAAGATGTCCAGGTAATAGTCTTATCAGACCATGGTCATATAACAGTGGAAAAGCATTTTGATCTGACCAGGGCGCTGGAAGACCGCGGATTTGTCCACAGTGAGAACCTGGAAAACCCTGATGCTGATTTCACTCTTCTCTGGGGATACAGCGGGAACATCTATGTTCATAAACCGAACCAGCTTGTTCCGATTGTCAGGGCCCTTCAGGAGATGCCGGAAACGGGTATGCTGTTTACCAGAAATCTCGATGGTATTCAAGGTATTGTCGAGGGGACTTTTTCGGCCAGGCTGGTCGGGGGAGAGTACAGCCGGGCTGGGGATATTCGCTTTGTTTTGCGCAGTTTCAATTCGGATTTTAAGGGATACCCGGGAACCTGCATTTGTGCTGCTCCTATCGCGATCGGCTGTGGAATTCACGGCGGTCTTCATGAAGCTGAAGTTCATACAGTCCTTGGCTTTGGCGGCAGCAAATTCAGAAAGCATGCAGCTGTCGATTCAGTTACCGGAGTCATCGATGTGACGCCGACGATATACCATATTCTGGGAATTCAGCCGAGTGTTAAGCCGCAGGGCGAAGCAATTGCAGAGGCGCTGAATGATGAAATGGAAACTGCTGAAAAAAATGATGAGTTTTTCTTTTCAGCTGGATATGGTTCCTATTTGCAGACTGTAAAAATTATCCGAAAAAATGGAATCCCCTATCTGCTGGACGGCGAAAGGGTGAAATAAGGGTATCGTTTACGGATAAAACTCATGCTATACTGCTCTTATGAATATGACCATCTGGCTCAATGCGTTTCTGGCTCTCTTTGCCATTCTCAACCCGATCGGGACCATCCCGATTTTTTCCGAGATAACCGAAGGTCTGGATAAAAAGGGCCGGTTTGCCGTATTCAATATAGCGGTTGCAACCGCCTTCGGAACCTTACTGGTTATGACGCTTATCGGGCAGTGGATTATGAACCGGGTGTTTCAGATCAGTATTCTTGAATTCCGGATTGCCGGCGGAATCCTGCTGACTGTTATATCGGTTAAATATATTGTTTTTCCTGATAAGAAAAATCCGAAGAAGGTTGAGATTTCTTCTCATCAGGAGGCAATTGAACTGGGTATCGTTCCCATGGCTGTACCGCTGCTGGTCGGTCCGGGAACTATTGTTACCGGTATCCTGCTGCTTGACCGGGACGGCTACCTGGTCACGGTTACCGCAATCGTTGCTGTTTTTATAGTCAGCTGGGTTCTTATTCAGCTGACTCCCTGGATAAGCAGGCTGATGGGAAAGATCGGAAGAATGGTCGTATCGAGAATTCTCTGGATTTTTATGGCGGCTCTCGGGGTTCATTTTCTGCTTACAGGAATACAGGAAATGTTCGGCCTGTGAGCCTGACCTTGCGAGCCTGATCCGGCGAGCCCGATACTCTTCCTTTACGGATACAGTTCCTGCGGTCTTCGCTCTGGGATGCTGCTGGCCTCAGATCCCGATTCCTCAAACTCATCGGACAGGAAGAGCCCGCAGAAGCATTGACCGTATTCTTCGATATCAGGTTTGCTGTATTCACAGGGGCAGATGATATCGCGGTCTTTTTCGCGGTCATCCCACGAATCCCGACAGGGGCACTGATAGTAGCCAAGTCTTTGGGCGTTTGCAAGAAGACCCTGCTGGATAGAGTCCAGGAACTCTTCGTCCGGGTTCAGCACCCATCCGTTGGCGGCCGCTGTGTTGGCGGTGAAAGTCTGCACATCTTTCAAAGTTAATTTTTCTTTCATTTTTTCAACATCTCCTCCCACTCTATTCGTAAAAAACCGGAAATCCACTGTTTGTTGTTTACCACAAGAAAAGGATAGGCAATTGCAGTATTAAAGGTATTGGACACGTATTCCCTTATAATTTTTTTCTGTTCCAGAGGGATTTTATCGACATAGATATAATAAAATGGGACGTTATGCTCCGTAAGAAAGGAGACAGCCTTCCTGCAGAATCCGCAGGTGGTAAGGCCGAACAGCACAAACTGTTTCTGTGAACTGCTTCCCTCGTTTTTTGAGAATTTTATTTTTGAGAGTTCTTCAGGTAATCCAACCTCGGCTGTCTCTCGACTGGTCGCTTCCGGTGGTCTGATTTTTTTTCTTTTCTTAAACAAAAACATACCTTACTATAACCGGAAAACGGTAATTTGGCTAGAACTGTCTTGAAGGAGCATGATCGGAAGATTTTCTCCAGAATGTAAATATGGTATGCTGATTCTGTCACAAATAGAGTAGAAAACGAAAGGAAGTCAAAACAGTGAACGCTGGCGGGGAACGGGAACGGGAACGGAAAAAGGAACAGGAACACAGGGAAAGCCGGGAAAGCCGGGAAAGCCGGGAAACTGCAGTTCCGGTGCGTGAGCAGGTTAATCCGCAGCACTGCTGGAATACTGCCGACATCTATCCTGACAGCAAAGCATGGTTCAGAGATCATGACCGGCTTAAAGCTGCCCTGAAGCAGTTGAGCGCATACCGAACCACATTGGGTGATTCTCCCCGGCAGCTGCTGAGCGGTCTGGAAAGCTGGTTTTTTCTCCATCAGCTGCTGGAAAAGCTAGAAGTTTTTGCCTTTCTGAATCGTGCGGCAGATGGCGGCTGCCGTGAAAACCAGCAAATTGATGACCAGATCAGGATTACCTCTGCGGAAGTTGAGCAGGCAGCAGGTTTTTTTGAACCGGAAATTCTGGACCTGGATCCCGGGTATATTGCTGCAGCCTTCCAGCAGGAGCCTGGACTGCTGCCGTATAAGAGGACAATAGATACCATTATTCGCAGAAAACCGCACATACTTACTGAGAGGGAGGAGAACCTGACAGCCTTGTGGGATGGGACCAGGATAACCCGTAAAGCGTTTACCGAGCTTGTTACGGCAGATTTGGATTTCGGGATGATAGAGGTGCCCATTGAGAGTCAGTACAACCCCCGGCAGCAGGGATGTCCGGTGAAGCATATGCCGCTTACCCGGGCCAATCTGTCCAGGTTTCTTATCCACCCGGATCGCGAAGTGCGTCGGCAGGCATATCTGCGAACCTATAATGTTTATGATCAGCATAAGCATACCCTGGCAGCTCTTTACGAGGGCAGCATTCGCAGGGATATCGTCTCGGCCAGGACCCGAAAGTACACATGCTGCCGGGAAATGGCTTTATTTCCGGATGCCGTGCCTGAAAAAGTCTATGACAGCCTGATCGGGGCAGTCAGGAAACGTCTCCCCGAATTTCATGATTTTTTCAGGATGAGAAAGAATCAGTTAGGCGTAAGTATCCTGCGGCCGTACGATCTTTCAGTACCCTTAGTTCCCCAGCCGGAAATTTCTTTTTCCTATGAACAGGCCGTTGATTTGATAATTGAGTCACTCCGTATCTTTCCCACCCCCTATACCGATATGTTACGCAAAGGCCTGCTTGCCGGCTGGGTTGACCGCTATGAGAACCGCGGCAAGCAGGCAGGAGCTTTTACTGCCGGATACTACGGTTCAGGCAGCGAGAAAGACGGCGGCAGTCTCGTGCACCCCTATATACTGGTCAACTACAAACCGGAGGTCCTGAGAAATCTTTTTACCCTTGCCCACGAGAGCGGACATGCCATGCATACCTGGTACAGTATAAAAAACAACCATTTTTCCTGCTATCAGTACAGCATTCTTGAGGCAGAGACTGCAGCCAATGTTCATGAATTCCTATTGTATCGTCATCTTATTGCTCAAGCGCAGGATTTATCGCAAAAGGCATTTTTTCTGGAACGGCAGCTTGGCGATCTAATTGCAAAACTGCTGCGTCAAACCATGCTTGCGGAATTTGAGCATATGGTGCACAGGGAAGCCGAAGAGGATCGGCCGATTACGACAGAGGTGTTTCGAAATACCTTCAGGGATCTGGCAGCAGACTACTATGGACCGGAGGTGATTCCAGAGGTGGTCAGCGATCTTGAGGGATTAACGATTCCGCATTTGTATACCCGTTACTATGTATATACCTATCCGCTGGGAGCTTCGGCAGCCTTGGCGGCCGTTGAGGCTATTGCCGGGGGGGAGGGCGCAGCAGCCGACCGATATCTGGAATTCCTTAAAAGCGGCGGTTCACGGGATCCTGTCGATGCCCTCAGAATGGCCGGAGTCGATATTCTCGATAGTTTTACCCTGGAAAAAGCTCTTGATTATACCGTCCGGCTGATGCGGGATTATCGCCAGCTTCGTTAATAAGCAGCGGCAGTCGTGGACCATGACAGTCGTTGGCAGCCGGATGATTCATACTGGTGCCTCAGGGAGGAGAGTGATGCAAAATACCTGTAGATTAGTGCTTATTGAGGGGATACCGGGTTCAGGAAAGAGCAGCACGGCCCGATTTGCCCACTCGCAGTTTGAATCTCGAGGAAGATCTCCCCGTCTGGTTCTCGAAGGGGATTTCAGCCACCCTGCTGATTACGAAGCTTCGGCTTATCTTGATCGAAAGACTCTGGAAAAACTGGTAAAAGCCTTTCCGGATCAAGCTGAAGTGCTCAAAAGCAGTGCGGTCGACAGGGGAGAAGGTGTAGTGATAAGCTATGGGCTGCTGATGCATGAAACCAGGGGTGAGCTGCCCGGAAAACTCCTGCAGGAGCTGTCCCGGGCTGATGTCTACGAACAGGATTCCTTGCTCTTCAGACAGTTGATTCAGGATAAGTGGCGGGAGTTTGCAAGTATGGAAAACCGGCAGTCGGTAACCAATATTTTTGAATGCTGCTTTCTCCAGAATCAGGTAACAACGCTGAAAGCGCGGCACGCTTCCAGTTTTAAAGAAATTCTTAACCATCTGGATACATTAAGCGGGTATCTTGCTCCACTGCAGCCTCGTCTGGTCTATCTGTATATTGAAGAAGTAGAAAAGACGCTGGAACGGGTGAGAATTGAACGTCCGCCTGAGTGGGGGAAATTTGTAACCAAATATATTACTGAAGGACCGTTTGGCATTGCCAATAATCTGAAACGGGATTTTTCCGGGGTAGTTGAGTTTTACCGGATTCGGCAGGATCTGGAGAT
>JAIPFR010000006.1 GCA_021736525.1 Spirochaetia bacterium | reverse complement strand
GCAACTCATCTTATAGGTTGACACTCGGTAGTTTAATAAGGTATAAGTCTTTACGGCAGATACCTATGTATCGTGCCGTTTTAGTGTGTTTTAGGCCGATCTTCCAAATAAGCGAAAAAATCACCTGGAAGAAACTTGAAGGATTGATATGTTCGACAGCATTTCCGATAAATTCACCGATATTGTTCGTCAGGTATCTGGAAAAAGCAAGATATCAGAAAAAAATATACAGGATGCCGTTGACGAAATAAAAATAGCCCTGCTTGAGGCTGATGTTAATCTCAGGGTTGTGCGACGGTTTGTAAATCGTACAATTGAAGAAGCCAGAGGCGAGAAAGTTCTCAAATCAGTCGATCCCGGTCAGCAGTTTATAAAAATTATCTATGACAGGATAGTTCAGCTGCTCGGAGATGAAAAAAGCGGGCTGCAGCTCAAGGGACCTGATACAGTTTCGGTAATTCTGATGATGGGGCTGCAGGGTTCCGGTAAAACTACTACTGCGGCAAAACTTGCTGCAAAGCTGGCGGCTGAAGGACGCCGGCCGCTGCTTGTGGCAGCCGACCTTGTTCGTCCCGCTGCTGTTTATCAACTGCAGGTGCTTGGAGATCAGATTAAAGTTCCGGTTTATGCGGAGGTTGGAGAAAAAGATCCAAGAAAAGTAGCTGTAAACAGCCTGAAGCATGCGAAAAAGAATCAGTACAATACGGTAATTATCGATACATCCGGGAGAATGCATCTTGATGAATCGATGATGGATGAAATTTCCGGGCTCTACAAAGCTGTCAAGCCGGATGAAACCCTGTTTGTTGCCGATGCAATGACCGGACAGAATGCCGTAACTATAGCGAAAGAGTTTGAAGATCGGGTTGGCATCAGCGGAGTTGTGCTGAGCAAGTTTGATTCGGATACTCGCGGCGGAGCGGCCCTCTCTATCCGCAGCGTTGTAGGCAAACCGATAAAGTTTATCGGAGTTGGTGAAAAAATTTCTGATCTTGATCCTTTCTATCCAGAACGTATTGCTGGCAGAATACTTGGGATGGGAGATGTAGTTTCCCTTGTTGAGAAGGCTCAGGAAAATTTTGATGAGAAAGAAGCCGCAGTACTTCAAAAGAAAATGTCCTCAGCTACGTTTGACCTTCAGGACTATCTTGACCAGCTTCAGAGAATGAATAAAATGGGATCTCTTGAAAGTCTTATGGAAATGATACCGGGGGCAAAGGGAAATATCAGCGAAGATGATATAGACCAGAAGGAGTTAAAGCGGGAGCAGGCAATTATTCAGTCGATGACTCCGGGCGAACGGAGCAATATCAGGATTATTGGACCATCACGGAGAAAGAGAATTGCAAAAGGCAGTGGAACAGCTGTGTATGATGTAAACCGATTGTTGAAAAAGTTTGATAAAATGCGGATGACAATGAAGAAGTTCGCAAAAAATAAGAAATACCAGGCGTCCATGCTCAAGCAGATGGGCATGTAAGTAGTTTGTTCAGGAGGAAGATGTGAGCGTTAAAATCAGGTTGAAAAGATTCGGTACAAAGAAAAGACCTTACTATCGAATAGTTGTAATGGATTCTCGGGCACCACGTGACGGAAGAACCCTTGATGAGGTTGGTATTTATCATCCTATAGAGGTGGCAGGCAGTCAGATCAGGCTGGAGAATGAAAAAATTCAGGAATGGATTCAGAAAGGAGCACAGCCGACGGCAACTGTCAAGCGGGTGCTCAACAAGAATAACATTACTCTTGACAGAAGCAGACCGGAATAAGCGGGAGGCTTGCTATGGAAAAAGATCTCGTTGAGTATATTGCAAAATCACTGGTTGATGATCCCGATGGTGTGCAGGTTCACATGATAGAGGGTGAAAAATCAACTATCCTTGAGCTGAAGGTTTCACAGGATGATATCGGTAAGGTTATCGGAAAGCATGGCAGAATAGCCAAGGCAGTTAGGACAATATTAAGTGCTTCAGCAACAAAAACCGGCAAACGGGTTGTTCTCGAAATTCTGGACTGATGGAAAACCTTGCTACAGGTGTCATTCGGACATCGCATGGAATAAAGGGGTATGTAAAAGTACACATGTTTTCTGAGGAGATTTCCCATGTTTCCATAGGGCAGGAAATCCTCCTCAAGAAAGGGGTTTTGGAAAAAACTGCTGTTATTGAGGATATATCTCAGTCCGGGGGGGAGCCTCTCATCAAGTTTGATTTCATCCGGAACCCTGAAGACGGCCGGCAGTACAGCGGTTGGGAAATATGGATTCCCCGGAATCTATGCAGTCCGTTGCAGGAAGGGGAGTATTATCAGGCAGATATCATCGGATGTGAGGTTTTTTCAGAGGGCAGTCTTGTAGGATCTGTAGTTTCTGTAATTGATGGAGCTCAGGCTCCCCTGATAGAAATTTCTACATCTGATGGGATTCGCTTAGTACCATTTATGAGTCAATATGTTTCCGAAGTCAATATAGAAGCAAGAAAGCTGACATTGGCTGTCAGTTGGATTCTTGAATGAAGTTTACCGTATTAACCCTTTTCCCTGAAATTGTTGAGGGGTTTTTCAGTACTTCCATAATGGCAAGATCGCTTGAAAACGGAAGCATAGAGGGTCGTATTATTGATTTTCGGCAGTATGCCGAAGACCGGCACAGAACTTGTGATGATGCCCCGTATGGCGGCGGTGCAGGAATGGTAATCAAGCCGGAGCCCTTGTCGGCAGCCTTGGATGCTGTTGGTGCTGGAAGTAAACGAGTTGTGTATCCCAGTCCGTCCGGCAGGCCGTTTGATCAGGAATATGCTTCGGAATTAGCAAGCGAAAAAGAACTTGTTTTGATTTGCGGCAGATATGAGGGGATTGACCAAAGAATCATTGACAGGTATGTTGACGATGAGATTTGTATCGGTGACTATGTTATATCTTCCGGAGAAGTAGCTGCTCTGGTAATTATAGATGCCGTATATCGACTTGTTTATGGGGTAATAAACGAAGAATCACTCCTTGAGGAGAGTTTTTCCCAAAGTTTATTGGAATATCCCCACTATACAAGGCCTTATGATTTTCAGGGAGAAACAGTACCTGACGTGCTTTTATCTGGCAATCATGCGGAAATAGCCCGTTGGCGATTGGAAAAAAGGCTGGAAAAGACAAAACTTTTCAGGCCGGATTTATTTGAAAAAGCAGTTTTACTGGATGATACTAAAAAACTGCTTGAATCTTTAAAAAAGAAAAAGAAATAGAGATACCAGAGAGGTGACAGTATGGATGTTATTCAAGCAATTGAGTTGGAGCAGCAGAAAGATAATGCAGTGAATTTCCGGATTGGCGATACCGTAAAAATCTTTTTCAAGATAGTCGAGGGGCAAACTGAACGAATTCAGGTTTTTGAAGGACTTGTTATAGCAATGAAAAATGGCGGTATACGTAAGACTGTTACGGTCAGGAAAATGTCCTACGGGGTTGGCGTTGAGCGTGTTTTTCCGGTTCATTCTCCTAGAATCGATCATATAGAAGTTGTAAGACGAGGCCGGGTACGGCGAGCGAAACTCTACTACATCCGGGACAGGGTTGGAAAATCAGCAAAAGTTCGGGAGCTTATAAAGAAAAAGAGTGCTGCTGTTTCGAGTAAGTAGCCAATCTTACAGCGAGTCATTCTACCTTTTTTCAGAAAAAGCGGGTAAATTTGAATATTTTCCGCTTTTTTTTGCGTATATAGTTATATGAATACTGTAAAAAAGGGTAGGGCTGGAGAAGATAAAGCAGAAAAATATCTTAAAGAAAAAGGATATACAGTTCTGGCAAGAAACTTCTTAAGCAGACAGGGGGAAATTGACCTTATTGTCCGTTCTCCCGATAAGAGTACCATAATATTCGTTGAAGTAAAGAGTTGGAAATCAGTTCCCGCTGAGGATCTTGAGCGGTCTATTGATTTTCGGAAAATAAAAAAAATCAGGCAAACTTCTCTGATTTATCTTTCCAGTCAAGCGGGTGAACTCTACCAATTTATAAGATATGATGTTATATTTATCCAGAAAAACCAGCTGCATCATATTGAAGGAGCTTTTTAGTTGGAAGTTGATAAACAAGAAAGAAATAGCCGCGAAGTGAAACCAAAAAATCGCGGCAGAAACTGGAAAAATTATCGCAAATCAAAACCAAAGAATCTGAATCTGCCTCCAATCACCTGTTATGTCTGCGGTAAAAGTATAGATTCAATATCTCAGGCAATAGGCGGCAGCGGGGAAGAAGAAGTGGCCCATTTTGACTGCATTTTACGTTCTTTGACTGAACAGGAATCGTTGGAAGCCGGACAGAAAATAAGCTATATTGGCAATGGGAATTTTGCTGTTGTTCAATACAGCAAGAAGAATTTTTCCGGCGGATTTTCAATTATCAGAAGAATACCATTCGAAGATCAGAAAGTGCGCAATAACGTAAAAAAATTGGTTTCTGAAAGAAAACGTACCGCTAGAGTATAGAGAAATTGGACAGAAAAATGAAAGCAATGCTGCCAGGAACCTTCGATCCCCCAACAAATGGGCATTTAAACCTGATCCATAGGGCAGCAGGTATTTTTAATCACCTGTATGTCATAATAGCAAATAATGCTGCAAAAAAATGTCTTTTCAGTGTAGAAGAAAGAAAAGCTCTTTTGAGTTCGCTTCTTTCTGAACATAGTAATATCGAAGTTATGATTTGGGACAAAATGATCGTTGACTTTGCCCGTGATTTCGAAGTAAAGGTAATGCTTCGGGGTGTCAGAGCTCTTGCCGATTTCGGGTATGAGTTTGAGCTGGCTATGACAAACAAGCAGCTGAATCCTGATCTGGAAATATTTTTCATGCCTACAGATCCGCAGTACTTTGTTTTGCGGTCTTCAGCTATAAAAGAGATGGCCTCATTCGGGGCAGATATATCGCGAATGGTACCACCAGCTGTGGCGGACCTGCTTATAAAAAAGATTAATCAGTTGACATAAATTCTCTATTAAGGTAATGTCTTTTGACTGATAATGAATTGAAAGAGGTTTAAAAATGGCAGTTCCAAAATATAAAACTTCAAAATCTAAGACCCGGTCGAGAAGATCGACCAATATGAAGCTGGCGGCCCCTAAATTGGTTGAGTGCGGCACATGCGGTAACAGGGTTCTATCTCACCGAGTTTGTCCAAAATGTGGTTTTTACCGTGGACAGCAGGTGCTGAACCTTGAAGATATTGGTTAATCATTGAGAAGGAGATTACATTATGGATGACCTTTTTGCTAAGATGAAAACATTGATAGCAGAAAAACTGGAAATTGATGAAGAAACTATTACTATGGATTCTTCTTTCAGGAAGGACCTTGGTGCCGATAGTCTCGATACGTATGAATTAGTTTATGCTATTGAGGAAGAAATGGGCATCACAATTCCTGATGAAAAAGCAAATGAATTTGAAACTGTTAAGGATGCTGTAGATTACCTGAAAACTCAGGTGTAACAATCTCTCATGTCCTTAACATTGGAAAAGCGACATACACAGCATTCAGCTGAAATTGATGCAGAACGTAAGCGTGAACTGTCGTTGTTTCAAAAACATGTTGGTATCAGGTTCAGGAGGCTTCAGCTCCTGAACCTTGCTTTTTCCCACCGATCTTATACCAATGAAAAGCAAAATTCCTCAGAAAACAACGAGAAACTTGAATTTCTCGGTGATAGTGTTCTAGGAATGGTTGTAAGCGACTATCTCTATACCCAGCTTCCTGACATGGATGAAGGCGACTATGCAAGGATAAAATCATTTGTTGTCAGCGAAGATTGTCTGTCGGTCATCGCAAAAAAACTAAAAATAGATAATTTTATTTTAATCGGCAAAGGTGAAGAGTATTCGGGAGGCAGATCAAAGAAAGCTATTCTTGCAGATTGCATGGAAGCGATAATTGGTGCTTATTATCTTGATTCTGGACTGAAAGCGGTTAAGCCGTTCATCCTGGGCAATCTGATTCCGGAAATTGAAAAAGTCCTTGCGAACAAACATAAAAAAGACTATAAAACCCTGCTGCAGGAATTTGCACAAAAACACTATAAATCATATCCGAAATATGTCGTTGTAAAAAAAAGCGGACCAGATCACAATCGTATCTTCTGGGTTGAGGTTGTGGTTAACGGAAAGACATATGGTCCCGGGCAAGGAAAAAACAAAAAGGAAGCAGAACAGCATGCCGCCGGATCAGCTTACAGCGAGCTGTCATCGGGTGAATTTTCCGTCAGATCAACTGCCTCGTCTAATCTGTTAAATGATGTTTTATAACTATTTTTTCTGCCATCTTAAGCAGTGTTTCCCGTTCATTCAACGCAGGATCATCTAAAACCGTTTCGAGCAGAAGCTTCAGTACCGTACCTATTATTGGTCCTTCAGGTATGCCGCTCTCTATAAGTAGGGAGCCGTTTACTGCTAAATCTGAAACTTTGATTGCCTCTCTATCGTTAAGAACTGCTGTAATTCTACTTCTCAGTTCGTGCAGTAAGTTTCCGGAATGAAGTTTACGGCCTGTTGACCCATAATAGTCAGCCTCTCTTAGAAGAAGCAGGTGAAACACATACTTTTCTCCTACTTTACTAATAAACCGCCTTATCGCAGCATCAGTCCAACTGGAAGTATAATTAAACATGTGATAACGAATTAAATGCGTAACCTCAGTTCTTACAACATTTGAGTATTTAAGTCTTCTCAGTATTTGATCTGCAATATCTGCAGAAACTGAATCGTGACCATGGTAGCAAATAAGACCGTTTTCATCCATTTTTTCGGTTTCCGGTTTCCCTATATCATGAAGAAGTCCTGACAGACGGACCGTTAAGCTGTCTGAAGGGGCACCGTCACAGGCAAAACAAAGATGTGAAAACGTATCAAGGCTTTGAGGACCCTTGCTGCCTATGCCGATACATCTGCTTAGTTCCGGAAGGAAGTAAAACAGGATCCCTGCCTCCTGCATGGTAAAAAAAGTTAACGATGGACTTTTAACAGACAGTATTTTATTTAATTCTTCCTGTATACGCTCAGAGGAGACACTCGTTATATCTGAGGCATGTTTTTGTATTGCCAGCATCGTTCTTTCTTCAATTGTATAACCTAGAACCGCTGAAAAGCGGAATGCCCGAAGCATCCTGAGACTGTCTTCCTGAAATCTGACAGAGGGGTCACCAATTGCCCGGATGATTTTCTGTTTTATATCCGGCAAACCGCCATGCAGGTCAATCAATTCTCCAGTAACAGTATTCACAGCAAGGGCATTGATAGTAAAATCTCTTCGCTGCAAGTCTTCTTCTATGGAGCCGATAAATGCAACATGGTCAGGATGACGGGAATCACTATAGGAACTCTCTGTTCTGAAGGTTGTTACTTCAAATGCCGATCCGCCGAAAAGTACGGTGACAGTACCATGAGCAATCCCTGTCGGAATAGTGCGACGGAAAAGACGGATAACAGCTTCTGGATCGGCATTTGTGGCAAAATCATAATCCTTAACCTTGAATCCGGCATAGAAATCTCGGACAGCCCCGCCGACTATATATAGCTCGTAACCGTTACGGTGAAATACAGTGGAAAAATCCTGGATCTTTCGCGGGATTAAAAATCTTCTCATTCAAGACAGATAAACATCGGTATGCATTCTTGTCAATAGCGATTGAAAAAAAATGGGTATATCTGTATATTCTATAGATATTAAATTTGATTTTATAAGGAAATTTCAGAATGACTGCATTTTGAAATCCCTTCCCATATAAATAAGTATTTTTTCAGCTGCTCAGTAGTCTAGTTAGTCATCAATTGCTGAATAATAAATATCGCAGTGCGGCTGCAATATAATGATCCAGCGAATTTATCCAGCAGGAGGAACGTGTGTTTACACCGGTAGAGTCAAAAGTCAATTTTCCGGCAATGGAAGAAAATATTCTTAAATTCTGGGAAAAACATGCAATTTTTCAGAAATCGATCGATATCCGCGAAGGGAATGAGGAATTTGTCTTTTACGATGGACCTCCCTTTGCCACAGGATTGCCTCATTTCGGTCATTTTGTTCCCGGAACTATAAAAGATATTATTCCTCGCTTTCAGACCATGAGGGGGAAGAAAGTAACCAGGCGTTTCGGATGGGACTGCCACGGGCTCCCGGTAGAATATGAAATTGAAAAGGATCTGGGAATTACTGGAAAAAGTCAGATAGAAGCCTATGGCGTTGCCCGATTCAATGAAAGGTGCCGCTCTATTGTGCTACGTTATACAAAAGAATGGCAGGAAATTGTAACTCGATTGGGCCGATGGGTAGATTTTGAGCATGACTATAAAACCATGGACCTTGACTATATGGAATCGATCTGGTGGGTATTTAAAACTCTTTTTGAAAAAGGGTATGTCTATGAGGGCTACAATATTCTTCCCTACAGTCCGGCGCTGTCTTCTCCTCTTTCAAATTTTGAAGTTAACCTGGGAGGATATCAGGATGTCCAGGATCCTGCAATTACGGTAAGGTTTGCGGTAAAAGATCAGCCGGATACCTATTTCCTTGCATGGACCACGACCCCTTGGACGCTGCCGTCAAATCTGGCCCTTGCACTCGGTCCCGATATAGATTATGTAAAAGTAACTGAGGGGCGTGAATCTTATATTCTTGCGGAGTCGAAAATTTCTGACTACTTTAAGGACGAAGCCGCCTATAACATTTCCGGCCGTTTTAAGGGACGTGAACTGGCGGGAATTGAATATGAACCACTAATGCCCTTTTTCAGTACCTATGCAGATTATGGGGCCTTCAGGACTTTTGTCGGAGATCATGTTACCGAGGAAGACGGCTGTGGTATAGTTCATACAGCCCCTGGATTTGGAGAAGATGACTATCAGCTGCTGCGCGATACCGATATTCCGGTGGCTTGTCCCATTGATGCTGAATGCCGTTTTACCGAGGAAGTTCCCGAGTGGGAAGGTCTGTTTGTTAAGGATGCTGATGAAAGCATCATCGAATATCTGAAAAAGGAGGGAAAGCTTGTCAAGAAACAGAAAATAATGCACAGCTATCCCTTTTGCTACCGGACTAAAAAACCGCTCATATATCGGGCCCTCTCCTGCTGGTTTGTCGATGTGCAGAAAATAAAGCAGGACATGCTCGCTGCAAATGACAGGATTAACTGGATCCCTGAACACTTGAAGTATGGACGGTTCGGAAAGTGGCTGGAAGGAGCCCGCGATTGGGCAATCAGCAGAAATCGCTATTGGGGTAATCCAATTCCAGTCTGGAAAAGTGACAGCTCAGATTACTTTGAGGTAATTGGATCAAGGGAGGAGCTCGAGCAGAAGTCCGGCAGAAAAGTTGAGGATCTTCATAAGCATTTTGTTGATGAGCTTACCTGGCCAAGTCCGGACGGAAATGGAACCATGCGCAGGATACCGGATGTGCTCGACTGCTGGTTCGAATCCGGGTCAATGCCCTACGCTCAAAATCACTACCCCTTTGAGAACAAGGAGTATTTTGAGAAAAACTTTCCCGCAAATTTTATATGTGAAGGTCTTGACCAGACAAGAGGCTGGTTTTATACCTTGACAATAATAGCCGCAGGTCTCTTCAAGGAACCGGCTTTTTTCAACGTTGTTACCAATGGTCTGGTCCTCGCATCTGATGGAAAGAAGATGTCAAAATCGCAGCGAAATTATTCCGACCCTATGGAAGTTGTCAATAATTTCGGAGCAGATGCCATGCGTTTTTTCCTCATGAATTCAGCAGTAGTCAGGGCTGAGGATCTGCGCTTTTCCGAGGATGGCGTTAAAGAGGTGCTGAAAAGTTTTATAATCCCATTGTGGAATGCATACAGTTTCTTCATAACTTATGCAAATATTGACAATTATCAGCCCAAAGAATCCCTGAAGGAGGGGTGGGAAACAAAACTTGAGAACCCGCTTGATCGATGGATTCTTTCTGAATCTGAGCTTCTTGTAAAGAATGTTACCGAAGCATTGGAGGGATACGAACTGCAGAAAGCCTGTCAGCCGCTTGTAGATTTCATCGATCTTTTAAATAATTGGTATATCAGACGTTCAAGAAGACGTTTCTGGCGGTCAGTGAATGATAAAGATAAAATACAGGCTTACAATACGCTCTATTCTGTACTTATGAAATTCAACCATGCAGCCGCGCCAATAATACCGTTTACTACCGAAGAAATGTATCTCAACTTGAAATCGGAGCAAATGGCTGAATCAATCCATCTTGCCGGGTATCCGGTATATCGTGAAGAACTGAGGGACAGAGCTCTTGAGATCAAGATGGCCCTGACAAAGCAGACTGTTACTATGGGAAGAGCTCTAAGGAGTATTCATTCACTCAAGACAAGACAGCCTCTTCAGACCCTGTTCATTGTTGACCGTGATGAACAGGAACTGCAGATTCTCCGCGAGATGGAGGCAATAATACTTCAGGAACTGAATGTGAAGCAAGTTGAATATCGTACAAATGAGACAGATATTGTACGCTATTCGGCAAAAGCGAATTTTAAAGTACTCGGTAGAACACTGGGAAAAGACATGAAGGAAGTTGCTGCACTTCTGCAGAATCTTACCGGAGATCAGATTAAGGAGATACTTGACGGAACCCCTCTGGAAATCGAGTACTCTAATGGAAAAGTTTTAATAGAAGATGAGGCAATTGTTGTTCAGCGTTCGGAGCTGGAGGGCATGAAAGTTCTTAACGAGGGAAGCATAACTGTTGGACTCGACAGCAGAATAACTCCAGAACTTGTTCGCGAAGGCATTGCTCGGGATGTTATCCGAAGTGTTCAAAGCCTGCGTAAAGACAGAAATCTCGATGTAACTGATAGAATTGCGCTCTATCTGTCCGGTCCGGAAGAAGTAGCAGAGGCGGTGAAATTCCATACTGACTATATTCAGCAGGAAACTCTTTCCGAATCGATGGAACAGGAAGATTTCGGAACCGGCATAACGACACAATGTGGTGATTACGAAGTAACTTTTGATATTAAAGTTATATAGAAGGATACATGAAACCAGACGGGCACATCATACAGACAGTTGCACTATTCTTTCTATTGATAGTTTCAGTCTTCCTGTCGGCAGGATGTGCGCACAGGTCTCCGTTCACTGATGAACCGTATGCGGTATCAGTCGGAGGAGAAAAGGAGTTTATCCTGACCATAGATATGGACAGGGCAGGGGTCTTGACAGATTCTCTGCTGCTTCTTATTCCAGGAGGAGAAAATACAGCTGCGCTTGCAGACAGGGTTTCAAGGCTGACTCTCTCTGCAGTTCTTCCGGAAATGCAGGAGGATGGAACCTACACTGAGACGACTCCCGGATTTTACGGGGCTGCTGAAGGCGATATTTCCATGCCGCTTATAAATGCTTTACTGAGTTTTGTAGATGGTTGGAAAAAAAGACCTCTAGAAACCTCTTCAGCCTGGGAAAACCCTGAATCAGGCCTGAAGGTGAGTATTCCGGAAAATGGTCTGGCTCTGTTTTCAACGCTCGAACTGGAAGATGCGTATGAGAAAACATATGTCTCCCGTGAATTGTATATACCTTTGGATATAGCTGAAAGATTGAGCAATGGGATAATAGGATTCTATGTTGAAAAACCTCGGTATCTCTTTTCATTTCTTGAGGATGTCATACCCTATTCACTGCTGGTGAGTATCGATTCAATCTGGATGACCATTGACAGTTTTCCTGCAGCCGGAGAACCTGACGGCGAATTGGAGAGTGTTACAGCTGCTGTTAAAGAATCTGATGATATTGTCTATGCATTGTATGGGGTCATAACCACGACACAGAAGTCGGCTACAACGGTTATCAGCCTTACTTTGAAGAAGAAATATTTAGAGAAAATACGGGCTATGGAAAGTAAGCCTGAGAATTGGATGGAGTCGATTTTAGTTGACTCTTCTCAGGAAATTATTATTAATAATATGGAAATGAAAAATGAAGAGTTAGTTCAGCTTCTGCAGAATTTGACTCAGACAATGCTTCAGGAGTAAAAAAAAACATGCCTACTTACGATTATATTTGCAATGAATGCGGTTATACTTTTGAGTTGTTTCAGGGTATTCATGACGAACCGGAAAAAAGCTGCCCTCATTGCAGCGGTGCTGTACGCAGAATCATCTCCGGTGGAGCCGGGATTATTTTCAAGGGCAGCGGTTTTTATGTTACTGACAACAAGAAGCAGGGAACTTCGACAGATAGTTCAGTTAAAAATTCCGAAACAAAAAAGGAAACAGCCGATACCGGACCAGCTAAAAAGCCCGAACAGACAAAAGGTAAAGAAAAGGTCAAAGCAGCTGATTCCCATTGCTGAGGGCGGCCTCGGCGGCCGCGTCTATCATTTCATCAAGCTTCAGACTGTTGAACCTTGCCGAAACCTCATCCTTTTCCGGTTTTACAAGCGGATGAACCGGTGAGAAAATTGTACAGCAATCGTCATATGGAAGGATTGACGTTTCATATGTTCCGATTTTATTTGCTAATGTGATAATCTCCTCTTTATCGCTGCCAATGAGAGGACGGATAATTAATAGGTCGGATACACTGTTAGTAAGGGTCAGGCTTTCAATAGTCTGACTTGCAACCTGGCTTAACGCTTCCCCTGTTATCAGAACTTTGGCATATATTTGAGCCGCAATCTTGTTGGCTATACGAATCATGGCGCAGCGCATCATCAACGTATGCTCCTCTGTTCTCGCATATCGGTTTATTTCAAGCTGTATCTCCGTAAATGGTACGACGTACAGACGTATGCCGGGTATATATTCAGAAAGAATACTTGCTAAAGTTTTCACTTTTTCCAGAGCTTCATTGGATGTGTAAGGGTAGGCATGAAAATAGACAGCATCCTGTCTGAGTCCCCTTAAAGCCATACGATAGGCTGCAACAGGAGAATCAATACCGCCGGACAACAGAAGCAAACCTTTTCCGGCTGTTCCGACCGGTAAACCGCCGGGACCTTTCTGAACTGCAGAGTAAATGTATGCTTTGTTCCTTATTTCTATGGAGATCTCAATTTGTGCTTCTTTCATCTGTACCCGGGTTCCTGGGAACTGTTTAAGGACTGCATCACCCACTGCACAGCAAATTTCATAAGATGAGAGAGGAAAGCTCTTGTCAGCCCTGCGGGAATTAACTTTAAAAGTTGAACCGGGGGAAAAAGATGACTGCTCAGCCAGCATCTTCAGAACTGCCTGCGTAACTGCTTCAATTGTTTTTTCGACCGATACTGCTAAAGCAAATCCTTTTAGCCCGGCTGTTTTTACCAATGCCTGTTCAATGTACTCACGCGAGCATTTCGAAGCGCGCAGGTACATCCTGCCTTTCTGGGTTACAAAAGTTACCGAACAGGCAGGGAGTTTTGCCCTGATATTCCTGCGAAGCTGTTTTTCGAAAAGGCTTCGATTGTCCCCTTTAAGTACAAGTTCCCCAATTTTCAGTAAATAAAGTATTTCGTGATTGTTCATGGTGGTAGATACTACCTTTTTCCCAACGTTTTGTGTAGTAGGGTTAATTCCTGCTCAAGGGCTGTACAAAAGGCATGCACATCGTCGGAAGTAGTTTCCGGTCCCACTGAAATACGTACAGCAGAAGATAAAATTGAGTCATCATACATCATATTTTTTAATACCCTTTCCCGTTTTTTTCTGCTTTTTGATGAACATGCAGACCCTGCTGAAATGGCGAACCCGCGATCATCCATGACACGGACTAATACTTCAGAGGGAATGCCCTTGCAGCTGAAAGATGTAATAAAAGGGGAGTTGGCTGAAGGTGAGAAACCTGGCATTAGCGCAAGAATATCCTGCCGTTTATTAATGAACTCAACAATAATAGACTGTAATTTCGAAGCGTGGGTACGGATTATGGAGAAATTTTCCAGGGTGTGATTCAGAGCTGTAACTGCAGCAGCTATCGATGGAAGGGCCTCAGTACCAGACCTGACCGAAAACTCCTGATTGCCGCCGGAAGATAGAGTCTTCATAGGTCTGGTAGTGTAGAGCAGTCCCGCCCCCTTAGGTCCCTGAATTTTATGGAAACTGAAAGAGGCAGAATCAACTCCAAGCTTTGCAAGCGAGAAGTTAATTTTCCCAAGAGCCTGAACCGCATCAGTATGAAAATGGATCGGTTTTCCCAGTTTCTCTGCATAGCTCCGCGTCAAGGCGGCCATTTCTTCAATCGGTTGAATAGAACCTGTAACATTGTTGACAAGCATTGCTGTAACCATCACAGTATCTTCCCTCAACTGGCGTGAAAGTGATTCGGGTTTGGTTATACCGTTCGGTGCAGTGAGGTAGACCGGTGTAAAGCCTGCTTCTCGCAGAATGGAACCATATTCATACACCGATGGATGCTCAATTCCTGAAATAATAACCGAACCTCTCCTTCTTTTCATCAGAAGAGAGGATAAAATCAGCATATTGCCCTCAGAACCGCCGGAGGTAAATACAAGGTTTTCAGGAAGTACTTTTAACGCATTCGCAGCGGTAAGTCTTGACTGAGAGAGTATCTCCAGGGCTTCTTTTCCATAACGATGTAGGGAAGAAGGATTGCCGATTATCTCATGGCTGACGCGCTGAAATTCAGAAAGTACTTCATCAAGAATAGGAGATGTAGAAGCCCAATCAAGGTAGCAATAATTCATTGTGCAATTCTGGCTAATTTTGCAAAAATTATCAAGGTTTAACTGATTGCAAAGAAGCACAGTAATGAGGTATAAATTTCTGTATGGAAATCCACTGCAGAATTGGAGATAAAAGAACAACGGTTCGTTTTTTTGACCGGATCAGCCAGCTGCCTTCTGTGAAAGATAATACTCTGGTTGTATTTGATGAATTTACTGCTGAATTATATCCGCTGAAACCTGAAAACTACATAATCATCAAACGTGGAGAGACCTATAAAACGCTGGCAGTTGCAGAGACTATTCTGGAAAAAGCAGTCAGCTCTGGATTGGGACGAGATGCTTGTTTCACTGCGGTTGGTGGTGGTGTTGTTTGTGATATGACAGCATTTGCTGCCGCCGTTTATATGCGGGGGGTTGAGGTCTCTTTAATTCCGACTACATTACTGTCTATGGTCGATGCCTCTTTAGGAGGTAAGACCGGAGTCGATTTTCTGTCTTACAAAAATCTGATTGGCGCCTTTTATCCTGCTGCAGAAGTTTTCATATGTCCGGAGTTCGTTTTAACACTGTCAGATCATGAATATTTCAATGGTCTGGCTGAGGTTATAAAGCACGGGCTTTTATCCGGCGGCGAACTTTTCCGGAAAATAACAGAAAAAAGAGCATTGATAACAAGCAGGAATATGGATATGGTCAACTCTTTGGTTTATGAGTCTCTTCTGGTAAAGAAGGAGTATGTTGAGGCGGATCCCTATGAAAAGACTGGTCTACGTGCATGCTTGAATTTTGGCCATACATTCGGTCATGCTTTTGAAACGGTAAACGGATTACAAAACTCTTCCCATGGAGAGGCGGTCGCTTGGGGTATGGCCAAAGCCCTGCAGGCAGGGAAAACAGCCGGCATAACAGATGCCGGTTATGTTGATCAAGTCCTGGAAATTCTTGCAGCCTGTAATTATCCCATTGATCGGAAAATATCTGATTTTACAACATTTTACAAAGCTCTCATGCATGATAAAAAGAATACCAGTAAGAAGATCCGTTTTGTGCTGCAGAAAAAACTGGCTGCAACGTATATAGGAGAGTTGCCGGAGCAAATCATACGCACAGTGGTTACCAGCTGAAGCTGCATGATCATGCTTCGAAAATGCTGGTGAGTTCCCTATACACTTCATTCAGGCGTTTTTTTCGATCAGGTTTTTTATTGATTCCCTCGTTGTCAGCCAGGATCTCCATACTGAAAAGGGCAGTGTCAGCCGCCGTATGAAAGTTCCTTACTGTTTTAAAGCGAAAGTTCCCGTCAGAATCATTATCAAGTGTGATAAAACCAAGTGTCCGGCTGCCTTTGCGAACTTTACAAAAGCAGAGCAGAAGGTCAAGGTTGTCAAAGAGCATATCTGCATCAATGTCGGGATTAAAAGTACCGGCTGGCGGTGAATCGAAAATTCCCTGTGCCGGCTTCAGGAAAGGAACTGCTTTCATGACACTTTTCAGTCTGTCCCCGGTATGAAAGGAAAAAGCATTGTAGGTGATCTGTACCCTGAGACTTTTGTGACGGGGCAGTTCATTGAGAATCCCCTGATAGCCTGAAGAAAGATCCTCAAGAGGAATGACAGCCATTTTTTTGTTTCCCTTATACTTTTCAATGGGAAACTGCTTTCGAAAAAGTGTAATTGTTTCCTGCTTCTTTTCCTTTTTGGCGGCTTCGTCCGGCAAAGCAGTTCTTTTTGCTTGAATTTCTCTTTCAGGGAACAACTTTGCAGCGAGATCCTTATGGATATGAGAAAGCCAGTCCTGCCGCAGCGGAGATACAGATCTGGCGAAAATTCTGCTGGTGCGCACAATTTCTCCGGCAACGAGAAATCTGGGAGACTGGCGGAACATGCTGGAACCTGGATGAATATGGATCTGGTCGGCTGTAAGGCTTCTGTAAATATTCTTACCGGTTTTAACACAAACGAATTGTATAAGTCCTGATGCAACAGCACACAGGTAGTCGTGTGTTGATCCGCCTGACGCAATGGGTATTCCCATATCGGAAACAATTTCAGACAGCTGTTCAACAATATTCAGCAGTTCATTCATTGTCTGCTTTTCAAGATAGTGAGCCTGACAGAATTTCGTTCTGGCGGCATCTCCTGAAAGTTTACGGTAGGCTCTGTAAAGAGTGACGTATGAGAGGAAATCACCATCCTGCGAACTGAAAGTATGGTGGGCATGCCGGGCTTCTATCTCCTCTCCGAGGGGGAGTACAAAAGGGGAACGGGCAGAAAGGAAGGAGGCAGCAATAATGGTTTCTTCCAGAACATCATGATATTTAATAATGGCTTCCACTATAATCCGGGAAAATCTGGGCAGAAGCGGAAACTGAACCATCAGCTCGCCGGTTGTTGTCAATTTGTTGTCCGAATTTAGAGCATTGAGAAATCTCAACGTTTCGACTGCACTTTCAATACCCACAATTCCTGGATTTGTTATAAAATCAAAAGATGTGAAATCATAGATTCCAAGTTCCGCCATTCTTAAAATAACCTCGGAAAGATCAGTTCTCCGAATTTCTTCCGGAGTAAACATGATGCGCATATCAAAATCATTTTTATCATAAAGTCTCCAGCACACACCTGCTCCGGTTCTGCCTGCACGCCCTTTTCGCTGGCTGCATGAAGCCCTGGAGATGGGCTCTTCTATAAGGGAAGAAGTATAGGTTTTTGGGTTATAATAGTTTAGTTTCGCAAGGCCGGAGTCAATTACCGTGGTGATGTTATCGATAGTTATACTTGTTTCGGCAATATTTGTTGCAACCACAATCTTTCTTTTACCTTGTGATGTGGGATAGAAAACCCGCTCCTGCTCCTCTTTTGGGAGTCTTCCAAAGAGTGGATATATTTCAAGTTGCTTTTTCGTATCCTCCCGGTCCAGCTGCATGACACAATCTGTTATCAGTCTCTCACCAGGGAGAAATATCAGCATATCACCGTCAGGGTCTTCCCTCAGACGACGTCGAACAATATCAGCTATGGTATTAACGAGAACTTCAGGATTATCTCTAAGCGACAGAGGTTTGTAGCGAACCTCAACCGGATATATATGTGCATCGATATGTATTACCGGACAGCCGTCAAAATAATTTGAAAAAACATCAGTATTAATTGTTGCCGAAGATATTATTATCTTGAAATCCGGGCGTTCGCTGACAACCTGTTTGAGCAGGCCGAGTACAAAATCGATATTCAAGCTTCTCTCATGGGCTTCATCAACCATAATTACTGAATATTTTGAAAGAAGGCGATCAGCTTTCAGTTCCTGCAGAAGTATGCCGTCGGTCATGATCTTAAGCAGCGTTTCATGGTTTGTTTTATCGGAAAATCTGATTTTATATCCGGCTAACCCAGGAATGGTTGTATTAAGCTGTTTAGCCATATAATCGCTGACCGATATTGCCGCTATACGCCGAGGTTGGGTCACACCGATCATACCGCGCTGTGAATAACCGGCAGTATGAAGAATTAAGGGGATTTGAGTTGTCTTGCCGGAGCCTGTGGGGCTTTCAACAACGATTACATTATTCTGCTGCAGCTCATTGATAATCCTGTCACGCTGCTGATAAACAGGAAGGTCTTCTGGTCTCATATCACTCCATTCCGCATAAAACGGATAGCTTCAAAAATAGTTATATCCTGAATTTCCTCGAAATTTGTAAGATTCTTGATATTAATGTGTCCTTTTTCAATTTCATTGGCTCCTGCAATAACGGCAAAAGGGATTGACCGTTTTTCAGCATATTTGA
Organism: Spirochaetia bacterium; assembly: GCA_021736525.1. Lineage (GTDB taxonomy): Bacteria > Spirochaetota > Spirochaetia > JABMQR01 > JABMQR01 > M55B182. The sequence continues at coordinate 24,058 of JAIPFR010000006.1, read as the reverse complement.
ACTGTTGAGCCATTTTTTTCTGGGTATGGTATATCTCCGCTTTAAAACCGGCAGCACGGAATTCTGCAGCGGTTTTTGCGTAAAAACCTGTATATGATTCACTCATACAGAGAATAATTACATCAGCCCAGGAGCCGGGTACAGTTTCTTGATGATTATTCATTAGCTGGGGATCTTCCATGGCCGCCAGCAGTCTGTCCAGACCGATAGATGCTCCGACTCCCGGAAGTTGTTCCTTACTGTAAAGGGATGCCAGATTATTATATCTGCCGCCGGAGCATATCGATCCGATTCCCGGAAGCTGGTCGAGAAACGTTTCATAAACAATCCCGGTATAGTAGTCCAGCCCCCTGGTTATGGACGGATCAAGAATCAGTTTTCCAGAAACACCGGAATCGCGCATATATCCAAAGATGTCCTCGATTCTGCTCAGGTGGTCAGATTTAAAACCAACCAAGGAAGTAAGCCTGGAAAGAATCTCCTCCGTATCCGGTATGGTTCCATCGGATGCCGCATCTCCGCAGCTGATAAAGCTGAGAATTTTTTCCGCCTTGTCCCGGGATGTGATATTACAGAGCTGTTCAAAAGTATTTTCTCGGCCGATTTTGGAGAGCTTATCGACTGTTCTGAGTATTTCAACAGATAAACTGACTATTCCAAGTCTTTCAAGAAACTCATTAAACAATCCCCTGTGTGAGATACGGATGGTAAAGCGATCAATACCAAGCTGCTGGAGGGCATCGAAAATTATCATCAATATCTCAAAATCGGCAGAAGCGTTATCAAGACCGACAATATCGAAATCGCATTGATAGAATTCCCTGAATCTGCCTTTTTGCGTATTCTCCCCTCGCCAAACTTTAGCCATATGGTATCTCTTGAACGGAAGGCCAACCTTGTTGACATGCATGGCCATAAATCTTGCAAAGGGCACAGTAAGGTCAAAACGCAGGGCTACCTCACGATTACCGTTGTCTTTGAAAGAATATACCTGCTTATCAGTCTCACCGCCTCCTTTTCCTAGTAGAACTTCGGTATATTCCAAGGCTGGCGTGTCAACGGGTACCAGGCCATGAGAGCGGAAAGTTTTTTCCAACTTGAAAAAAGCATCTCTACGAATAAGCTCCTGATCAGGAAGCGAATCTCTGAAGCCCTTCAGGATTCTCGGTGATATTTGCATTTGAAACCTCTTGAATAATGTAATGGAGTAAGCAGCATCAATGTGTTTATCATACTGGTAAAAATCATCTGTTTTTTATACTATCTGAGGAGAGATTAAAAATCAATGATACAGAAATCAAGCAGTTTAAAGGTTGGCGGATATATATATGTTAAAGCGGTATAAAATTGATGAAAACGGAAAGAGAATGGCAACTGCTGATATTTATACAGCAGAAGAGCATGGAATCAATAATGTTTTGATCGACAAAGATGCTGTTCGAATAATTGATAGATTGAAGCGAAGCGGTTTTGATTCGTATATTGTCGGCGGTGCCGTCAGGGATCTCCTTGTGGGTAAACTGCCGAAGGATTTTGATATAGCAACAGCGGCTAATCCAAAGCAGATAAGAAAACTATTTTGGAATTCAAGAATTATTGGTCGGAGATTCAAACTTGCCCATATTTATTTTCAGGATAAAATATTTGAGGTCTCTACATTCCGTTCAGCTGACCAGGGGGAACTTGGTGAGCACAACGTCTATGGAACAATAGAAGAGGATGCTAAAAGAAGGGATTTCACTGTCAACAGTTTTTATTATGATCCATTGGAGTCCCAGCTTCTGGATTTCCAGAACGCTATGTATGATATCAAACATCGAAAAATCCGCTCAATCATTCCCCATTCGATTACCTTTATTGAAGATCCTGTAAGGATGATACGATGCATTAAGTACGCAGTCTCAACCGGCTTCTCAATTCCCTATCGCTTGCACTTTGCTGTAAGAAAGTATTCTGTAGAATTAAAGCGCTGCTCCAGTTCAAGAATGACTGAAGAGCTGCTAAAAATTCTGCAGAGCGGCAATGCTGCCGGAATTATTGAAAAGCTGATTGATTATCGACTTTTCAGCATCATGCTTCCTTATATTTCCGAGCATATTGGACGTGGAAAAAAGAATCCGCTTTATAGGGACTTTATGAAATCTCTATCTGAACTCGATCAGCAGGTTCGGGAAAAATCTTTTATGCAGACAGAGCCTCAGGGGAAAGAGCAGGTAAAAAAAATAGATGACAGTCACCCGCTTGTTTCTCCGGCTGAATTCCAAAAAAACAAAATGCTTGCCTATCTTGTCGATCCGTTTATTGTATTTCCGGAAGAGTATGAAAACAGTCACGAACTTTTCAAGGAGGTGTTCAAACAGGTCAAGGAAGTTATAAGTCCGCTGACACCGCCAAATTTTGAAGTGGAGAAAACCGTAGTCCTGATTTTCAACAGGGAACAGATAAAAGTTCCACGCAGCGCAGTGAGGAAACCTCAAACATCGGTTCCCATGCATCAGCGTCGGCGACCAAGAAACTCATCAGGCAGAAGTAAGATCCAAAAGAACTATAGAAAACTTGAACCTGAGGGCACAGGAAAGAGCAATTTCAAGAAGAATGAAAAAACAAAAGAAGCTGCCGCTGCTAACAAGGAAGTTTCGCCGAAGGCCTGAATCACCTCCTATATCTTTCTCCTGGCTGAAGGGCATTCATCATTCAGCTTGATGTCCAGTCATCTATTTCAAGATTGATTTCAGCGACAATCACCCCTCCGTATCGCTCCAGACTATCAGCTATATACCGCTGAAGCTCCACGAGCGTGCCGGAAACTTGGAGCTTAATCGGCATTTTGAGTTTGACATTTAAATTATATCCTTCGGGTTCATTCTTAACGACAACTTTTTTCACACTGATCGAGTCGTCAAATTCATCGAGACAGTGAATCACCATTTGTGTCAAGGCTGCTTCAGACATGGTGATTTTACCTCTCTTGCCGAATTCAGGACGAACAATGGTCTTTTCAAAAACCTTCTTATTCCAGGGGACGGATAATTTTCTTTTAAGAAATATTCGAAGTGAATCATATACTATCTGGGGATAGTTACGGGTTATTTCAATCGTAGGAACAGGAATAACATGCTTGCCCTCGCTGTTTCGAATATGAATGGCAGTATCAATCTCTTCCTTACTGGCAAAATCTTCAATTTTAAATACTTTTTCAGGTTCAGGCAGTTTGAGTCTCGATGCGATTTTCTGCACCATTCGCTCTGAGGTCCCTATGATGAGTATACGTTTGAAATCTTCCTTTTGAAGAGCTGAAATCATCTCATTTCGATGAAGTTCCTCATCAAAAAGGGCAGTTTTAATTGCCTTAAGAAAAACCTTCTCTTTTTTTGCTGACTTCCCGGAAACGATTTTATCACCGCGGATAAGGAGCCCATCATCAATAATAAGTTCAATACCGTATTTTTCGGCTACCAGTTTGGATCTGAAGCTTTTCCCTGTCCCACTGCGTCCGATAAGGGCATACACTTTTTTTCCGCGTAGTTTCCAGATTGTGAATCGTAAAAATCTGTTCATTCCGGTTATAATATACTTTCAGGATGAGAATGAGAATACTATTTTAAAGAAAATAAACTAAGGTGCTGTTCACTGATAATCTGTTTACATTCTTGTTTCCAATATTATATAATGCACCTGTTCCTTTGAAATATAATACCGCATAGGATGTTTGTTTTTGTTGTTCTGTCATTTGCTGGAGATTTTCCGTTAATAGCTCTGGATTGTTCTTCAATGTATGCAAGTGAATCATATTACAGGTAAATTAAGGAGTTCAATTCACATGGTGAAAACCCGGACTTTTCCGAAAGGCGGTATTCATCCGCATGGAAGAAAGACATTATCGAACACAGCTGCCGTAGAAAGACTCCCATTTCCAAAGACAGCAGTAGTTCCAATGTCGCAGCATCTAGGTGCCCCCGCAGCAGTTTGCGTTGCCAAAGGTGATTCTGTTGAGGTTGGACAAAAAATTGGTACAGGGGAAAGCTTTATTTCAGCCGATATCCATGCACCTGTCAGCGGAACTGTTAAAGATATTATTACAATAGTTCTTCCCAATAGTGTCAGGACCCAGGCAGTTGTTATTGAAACTGAAGAAACTTTCGACGAGAGCATTCTGGAAAATACATTTAGAAGAGAGCTGAATGAGGGCGATCTTGTAGCAAAGCTGTCTTCGCAGGACCTCATCGGCATAGTAAAAAAAGCGGGCGTCGTCGGAATGGGGGGCGCTGCATTTCCTTCTCATGTTAAATTTCAGGTGCCAAAAGGAAAAAAAGCAGAATACCTGGTTATTAACGGAGTTGAATGTGAACCATACCTTACCTCCGATCATCGATTGATGCTTGAACATGCTGATGAAATCATCGACGGTATAAGGGCTGTCCAGAAAATGATCAATGCGCCTCAGGTTATTATCGGCATTGAAAAAAATAAAATGGATGCAGTAGAAAAGATGGAAAAAGCTGTCGCTGCTCGGGGTTTGACATATATTGTGCAGCCGTTGAAGGTCAAGTATCCGCAGGGGGATGAAAAGCAGCTTTTGAAGGCTGTTATAAAAAGAGAAGTTCCCTCGGGAGGACTCCCGATTGAGATAGGGGCTGTTGTCAGTAATGTCGGATCTATTTTTGCCGTATATGAAGCTGTATTTTCCGGTAAACCTCTCATAGATCGAGTTGTAACTGTTACAGGAGATGCAGTCCGAAGGCCCGGAAATTTCCGGACTGCTGTGGGAACCCCGATCAGGCAGCTCATCGAAGCAGCGGGGGGATTCAAAGAATCCCCCGCTAAGATTGTCGCTGGCGGACCTATGATGGGTTTTTCTTTTTTTGATCTTGATTCGCCGGTGACAAAAGGGACATCCGGTATTCTAGCCTTGACTGACAAAAATCTGGATCATTCTCCTCAGACTGCCTGTATATTCTGCGGAAAGTGTGTGGCTGTCTGTCCAATGGGGCTGCAGCCGACAAAGCTTTTTCGACTTATTGATAATGGCAATTTTGATGAAGCCATGAAACTTAACCTTATGGACTGTAAGGAATGCGGCTGCTGCGCATATACTTGTCCGGCAAAAATTCCCCTGGTTCACGGATTCAAGTATGGAAAAAAAATGGCAAGGAAAAAATCGTGAGTGAAGAAACAACTACCGTAACAAAAAATTTTATCATTGAATCTTCCCCACAAATACGATCAGCAATGACAACCTCCGGAATAATGTGGCGAGTTTCCTTAGCCCTGCTTCCGGCTGCGATATGGGGAATAGCAGTTTTTGGATTCCGGTCCCTGACAGTCCTTGTTCTTTCTATTGCAGCAGCCGCTGCTGCTGAATGGCTGATGGGAATAATTCTGAACAGAAGAACGTTAAGCGACGGCAGTGCGGTTCTTACGGGTTTGCTGATCGGCTTCAATATGCCGCCCTCAGTTCCCATGTTTATTCCGGTTATTGCTTCGATCTTCGCTATCGTTGTTGTAAAATGGAGTTTTGGCGGTCTTGGCGCTAACTGGATGAATCCGGCACTGGCAGGGCGAGTGTTTGTGTTTTTTTCCTGGACCAGCGGTATGAACAGCTGGAAGCTTCCTGAAGCTCTCAACTCTATGCCGGATGCCCTGAGTTCGGCAACACCACTGGGAACCTACAAAAATGGTATGCTTGACTATGTCGGACAACATACTGGTGCGGCAGAATTTCTGCAGGATGCCGGGTATGTTGTTTCTCAGACAGCGCAAAACATTGCCGGAGTGTTTCAAAACACGTTGGGAATTACACTGAAGCCGCTCAATATTGATTTATTTCTTGGAATTACAGCAGGTTGTATTGGTGAAGTATCTGCTCTTATGCTGTTGATCGGTGCGGGCTACCTGTTTGTTAAGAAAATACTTACATGGCAGACACCGGTATCGTATCTGGGAAGCTTTATCCTGCTGACATGGGTGTTTGGCGGACTTCCTTACGGCAACGGTCTCTTTTCAGGAGAAATATGGTTTAATGTTTTCAGCGGCGGGCTTATGCTTGGTGTCTTTTTTATGGCTACTGACATGGTTACATCACCTGTCACTGGTAAGGGCATGCTCATTTACGGAACCGGTGCCGGATTTCTGACATTTCTGCTTCGCACCTATGGTTCACTTCCCGAAGGCGTATCCCTGGCGATAATATTGATGAACATCTTTGTACCGCTTATTGACCGCTATATTCGACCTGCAGTTTTCGGAAAAAAAGATAATCCGAAAGCGGCTGCAAAAGGTGAGGGCAAGTAGTCATGAAAGATATACTAAGAATCAGCGGAAGACTGGCAATAATTTGTGCAGCTGCTGCAGTTTCCCTGGCCGGAGTCAATATGGTCACTGCTCCGAGAATTAAGGAGTACCAGCAGGAACAGCTTCATCAGGCGCTTTCTGCAGTCGCTGCCGGATATGAAATTTCAGAACAAAGCATACCTTCTGACGACAGTAATTTTCCTGAAATTACATCGTTCTATCCTTTGTATCAGAACACTGAATCAGCCGGTTATATTTTATTGATGACAGCATCTGGCTACGGCGGTCCTATGGAACTGATCGCCGGCTATAAGGCATCAGGTGAACTTATTAACGCCCGGCTGCTTCAGAACTCAGAAACTCCTGGATTGGGAAAAGAAGCAGAAAAGGATACCTATATGGAAATGTTCGCCGGTTCTGGAGGAGAGAATTCAATTCCTGCACGTAAAAGCGAACTGCCGGAAGATCGGGCTGATGCTGTCAGCGGTTCCACGATAACCTTTACGGGGATAGCCAAAGCTCTTTCTACTGGTTCAGCATTTGTCAAGAATAGAGCGGGGAGTGAAAAGTGATGGGAAAGAAAAGCATATTCAGAGAATTTACCAAAGGAATCTTGAAGGAAAACCCGATTTTTATAATTTTGCTGGGTTTATGTCCTGCTCTGGGTGTTTCCTCAAAAGTAATAAATGCCATAGGTATGGGAGCCGGAGTTATTTTTGTACTGCTTTCATCAAACATCTTTGTTTCACTTCTTAAGAATTTTATTCCCGAAAAAGTGAGGATTCCCTCCTATATAGTTATTATTGCTTCATTTGTCACCATTGTAGAAATGGTCATGCAAGCTTATCTGCCTTCACTATTTGAAAGTCTGGGAGTTTTTGTTCCCCTCATTGTAGTAAACTGTGTAATCCTTGGCCGGGCGGAAGCCTTTGCAAACAGGAATACCGTAACCGCCTCAATTCTAGATGCGTTGGGTATGGGAATAGGTTTTACCCTTAGTTTGATACTGATCGCATTGGTGCGTGAAGTATTAGGAGCCGGTACCATAACAATAATGGCTATTGGTGATTTTGACGGGATTATTAAGATTCCTGTAATTTACAATGCACCGGCGAGAGTATTTGGCTTATCAGCTGGAGCTTTGCTGGTTATGGGGTACTTGAAAGCGTTTTTTAATTGGTATTCATCGAGGAGGAGGGCAGCCTGACATGTCATATATAGCTATTTTCATAACATTTGTTTTTATCAACAACTTTATACTTACCCAGTTTCTCGGGCTGTGTCCATTTATAGGAGTATCCAAGAATACAGAATCTGCTATAGGCATGGGCTTTGCCGTAACCTTTGTTATGGCAATAGCATCGATTGTTACCTGGATGGTAAATAATTTCATTCTTATACCTCTTGACATCCAATTTCTGCAGACTATAACGTTCATTCTCGTTATTGCATCACTGGTCCAGTTTGTTGAAATGGTTGTTCAAAAAATATCTCCTCAGCTCTATAAGGCCTTAGGTATTTTTCTTCCGCTCATAACTACCAACTGTGCGGTCCTGGGTATAGCATTAATTAATGTTACAAAAAACTATAACGCTTTAGAGAGTTTTACAGCTGGTATATCTGCCGGTCTGGGTTTTCTACTGGCTATTTTGCTGATGTCAAATATTCGGGAACGTCTGGATCTTGTGAAAGTACCTAAGCCTTTCCAAGGTGTTCCTATTGCCTTTATTTCCGGCGGTCTGATGGCCCTGGCTTTCATGGCTTTTGATAAAGCATTATTAACTAACCTTTTAGGATAATAATTATGATATCTACAATTTTATATGCTTTTCTTTCGGTCTCCTTGCTTGGTGTCCTTTTAGGAATGGGGCTTGCTTTTGCCGCAAAAAAACTTGCAGTAAAGAAAGATAAAAGAGTCGTTCTCGTTGAGGAAGCTCTCCCTGGTATTAATTGCGGGGCTTGTGGTTTTGCCGGCTGTGCTGCTTACGCAGAGGCAATAGTTATCGAAGGTGCTGAAATTGGGCTTTGTCCTCCTGGTGGGAAAGAGAGTGCCGAGAAAGTTTCTGAAATAATGGGGAAGGTTCTGGATTTTTCAGAAAGGAAGATGGTTGCTAAAGTCCACTGTAATGGTAACAGGGAACGTACTCAGTATGATTTTATATATAAAGGTGTAGAAGACTGCAATGCAGCCGTGCTCCTGCATGGAGGTGATAAATCATGTAAATACGGCTGCTTAGGTTTGGGCAGCTGCATACAGGTCTGTCCCGTTGATGCTATTTCCAAAACAGATGATGGAAGGGTAGAAGTTAATAAGGATCTGTGTATTGGCTGCAAGAAATGTGTAGACATTTGTCCTACGCACGTGATGAAAATGATCCCCTATGATGCTGATTACTATGTTGCTTGTAATTCATTGGATAAAGGCGGTGCGGTGAGAAAAATTTGTACTGTCGGGTGTATAGGATGTAAAATTTGTGAAAAAAAGTTTCCAGAATCAGGTTTTGCAGTTACTGATTTTCTCTCCAGACTTGATTATGATTCAAAAGGAGTTGACAGAGAGGGTGCTGCTGAGGCTTGTCCAACAAATTCAATATGCAAAATATTATAGTTCCATTAATTTCTATTTTTTATTTTTTTTGTTGAATGACGGCTGGTTTATAAAAATAGTTGTAAAATAATGTTTAAGAAAAAAATCATATTGGGAATGTACAGTGAAAAACCTCTTGGTACTCATCGTGAGGATATGGAATACATTCTTTTACATTGTTATAAACCGGTTCTTTCATTTCTTTATGCAAATGAAAACGTTAAATTTGCTCTATATTTCTCTGCCTCAGTTTTTGAATGGGTAGAAGATCGTTATCCAGAAATAAATATGCTTATTCATGATATGGTCAAGCGGAAGCAGCTTGAAATTCTTGCTGGTGGATTCTACGATCCTATTTTAACATTTCTCCCTATGAAGGATAGAACACAGCAGGTAGAACTTTCGGTTACCTACCTTCGTAAACGATTTGGAAAGAGACCCAGATCTATTTGGCTGACAGACCAGGTGTGGAACCCGAGCTTGATTACCACCTTCAGTAATTGCGGCATCCAGAATGTATTACTCAATACCGGCAATGCTGTCAACCGGGATAGACTTCAAGATCCCTTTTCTATGCAGGAACTTGGAAAAGCAGTAAATATATATCCCATACTCAATGCTCATAAAGGCATTCCGAATAATTCCGTACTTCAGGTACCAGATATAATAACGAATAACGCTTTTTCCTCAAATATTTACTCCATCATGATCGATATGAATATGCTTATATCAGGTGTAATCCTGAAACAGGGAAGTGAGCTGATAGGTGAACTGACCCGGTTGGTCAGGGATATTGAAAAACTTGATATACAATACACTCTACCCAGGGATGAGTCCGAAGCAACTCCTCACTTTCCGCGACAGTATCTGGCTTCAGGCTGTTTTCGTTTTACCGGTCAGTCAGGAAGAAAAGACGACAACAATGAAATGCTTGTCAAATATCCGGAAATGAATTTTCTTTATGGACGATTATGTTATTCTCAGAAACTTACCTCAACAATTAAGAAGGAAAAAAGCCTGAAAAAAATTGTCAGCAACGAAGTTCTAAAGGGAGAAAGCTATGGCGCTTTTACCAAGGGTGATTGGGGCGGGATTTATCTAAATTATATGAGAAAGGAAAACTACCGTCATTTAATAGAAGCAGAAAAGGCTGCCCGTGAAAAAGGACTGTTTTCTTCTTCTATTGCTGCTTTTGATTTTGATTTTGATGGCATTGAGGAATATATCTATCGTGGAAAAAACATTACTGCCATTGTAGACTCGAAGGGAGGTGCCTTGGCTGAACTGGATTATCTTGTTACTTCCTGGAATTATTTGGATACTTTTACTGCTCGCGAGGAAGAAGCGGAAGAATCAGCCTATTCCACAGCCTTCAGCGCCGGAAAACAAAACTGCTTTATCGATATTTTCTTTGAGTCTGATTTTGACTTGCGAAAATACAATAAATACAAATCCTCCGGCATGCATTCGATGGATGGTGTTCAGTATAATGTTCAGAAACTCGATCGTACTGAAAGAACAATGCAATACTCAATTAACGTGGTCCTCCCGTTTATACAAGACGGAAGTATAACTCTTGAAAAGAATTATTCGTTCAGAACAAATTCCATTGAAGTAAACTACAGTATCAGGAATAATTCAAAGAAACGGATGAAATTCATGTTTGCATCTGAACAGAATGTTTCCTTCGCCTATGAAAGTCGGGAATTTCTAGAAATAAGCTCTGAAGATTCTCAGCATTCACATCTTATCGGGGAGGGCAGAGTGCTGAAATCGAACGTCAAAAAATTAGCAATAAAGGATCTTTTCAATAAGAGTTTGCTTACTTTCTCTGCAGAGAAACGATATAAACTCTTCAAGCATTCTTACTGTACATTGATAAAAACTCTATTTGGTGAGGAAGATGTTTATCAGTATACAATTCTCGCCCCGGTATGGGATATTGATTTACCCATGCAAGAACAGTGGGACTGTTCGCTCTCTTTCCGGATAGAAAAAATTAAATAGTTGCGCAGTTGCTGCTTACTCGTCAGAGTGACGAAACCAGGGTCTCTCCTTGATTCATGCCTAGTTTATGTACTATATTTGATAAGACCGATTTATGTCGGGTCTTTAGCGCTATGTTATAAAAGGATATTTTATGCTTTCAGATTATACTCCCATATTGGAAAAACTGATACGTGAAACTGAAGAAGCCTGGAGGCGTCTTTGACTCTGATTCAATTTACGAGGAATTAAACCGGTTGGAACAAGATACTCAGAAGTCTGATTTTTGGGATAATCGTGAAAATACAGAAAATACTTTTACCAGAATTTCGCAGCTGAAGGAAACCATTGAACCCTGGAGTCAACTGCGAGCTGCTGTCCAGGAACTGAAAGACTTATTTGAACTATATCGACAGGAACCAGATTCTGAAGAATTTGAAGGGGAACTCATTCAGCAGTTGACAGAAGCAAAGGCTCAATTTGATGAGCTCTATATAAAATCTCTTTTATCCGAAAAATTCGATGCCAATAATGCATTTCTTACTATTCATTCAGGAGCTGGAGGGACGGAAGCTTGTGACTGGGTAAGTATGCTTTTACGTATGTATTTACGCTGGATAGAGGTGAGGGGATTCAAAGCGGTAGTCCTCGACATGCTTGAAGCAGAAGGAGGTATTAAATCTGTTACCATTGAAGTTTCGGGAAAGAACAGTTACGGCTACCTTAAAGGGGAAACCGGTGTGCACCGTCTAGTTCGAATATCCCCTTTTGATTCAAACAAACGACGGCACACCTCCTTTTCATCGGTATATGTTTCTCCGGTTATCGATGACATGATAAATATTGATATACGTCCCGAAGATATTCGCGTTGACACATATCGGGCTTCCGGGGCAGGCGGACAGCATGTTAATAAGACTGATTCGGCTGTAAGAATGACGCACATTGAAACCGGTATTGTTGTACAGTGCCAAAACGAACGCAGTCAGCATAAAAACCGTGCAACGGCTATGAAAGTGCTTACGTCACGACTCTATGAATACCAGAGACAGCAGCAGGAGGCTGAGAAGTCAAAGCACTCTGCTGAAAAAAAAGAAATTTCCTGGGGGAATCAAATACGTTCATATGTATTTCAACCCTATACAATGGTAAAAGATCATCGAACACTTGCCCAGACCGGCAATATTCAGGCAGTTATGGAGGGTGAAATTGATTTGTTTATCGAAGCGTACCTGCAATGGAATATGAAGTAAAGAGAGTTAATAAATCAGGAATTATTTTGTTTCTTATGATCTTTACGCTCCTTCCCGGCAGCCTGAAGAGTGCGGCAGCAGAAGCTGTCTGGAAAGTAGGAATACTTCCCCTCATCATCAATATTGAATCAATAACTTCTGATGATTATGATGTGATTGCATATACAGAAGCAGCAGTTCTCGGGCAGCTGCAGTATTATCCGTTCAGGATTCTTGATGATATTGAGAGTGACTATATATCTCATAGAACAGTTTTTACATCGCTTTTGAGACTTGAAAATGACCGTTTAAAAAAAGCTTTGTCTGTCAGTAAGGATTTTCTTCAGAATAAGGAGGTCCTCTCAATTTCTGAAATCGACAAATCGGAAATATCTGATACATTGTATGATTCCGGAACCAGAATTCCTGTTTCAGCCGCATCCCTGGAAGTTGAATCAGATGTTTTTTCAGTTCAGAATATTTCTTCTACAGCGTTAAGGACTGCTGCTCTGCAAAAAGGTCTTGATTCTATTCTGTTTTTCGAAATAGAAAAAATCAGAAGTGTCTATATCCTGCATGCATTAGAGTATACCTTTGCCGATGAGCAAGTGAGTAAGCTGGGAGAAATAACCTTTACAAAGAAAAACGTACAGACGTTAAATGAATATCTTCTTGACATAGCTGCGGAAGGAATTGGCGGGTTTACCAGATGCGAACTGGTCCTCGACGAGGGATTAAAGGATGATGTCTATGTACGTATTGGCAATCAGCAGTTTTCAGCAGGTGATATTGAATTGAGGGTGCTGCCCGCCGGACTTTTTGAGTTTGAGATTATTTCCCGCAATAATTATTATTCAGAATTCTTTTCAATAATTCTGGAACCTGGAGAAAAGCATCTGTTGAGGATTGATTTTCCTGCTATGGAATCACGACTGCTGTCTATAATCTCGTATCCTTATGATGTAATTATTTCAGACGATGCGAGTATTGCAAATCAGCGAAGCCCGGTTCTTATGGAATGGAGGCCGGTATCAGATAAGCTGATGATTGCTGGTAAATCGGGATATATAAATAAAGATTTTACTCTTCCAGAAACCTATCCATCAGAATTTACACAACAGATTCGACTTGTACCCGGGTGGTTGGAATTTGATACAGAGATAGACCTTGGTCAGAAAGCTTTCTATCGGTCCCTGGCCGGGTTTTTGGTAACGATTCCTGCAACAGTACTACTGAATGGAATGGCAGCTGCCGGCGGTTCTCCTGTCATCAATACAGCCCTGGGGTTCTCACTCTCTCTGAATGTTGCTATGGTACTTGATACGATCATGAGTTTAGTAGATTATTATGTCAGGACTGATGTCCGATAAATATATCAACATGGGATTATACATGAGAAATACATTCGGGAAAAAAATAGCTTCATTATTCAGATCAAGAAAGGTTTATGATGAGAGTTTTTTTGAGAACCTGGAGGATCTGCTGATTGAAGGGGATCTTGGGGCTGTAGAAGCCTATGCAGTCTCTGAAAAATTGCAGAATGTCTGTCGGAAAACAAGAGTTTCTGAAAATGAGGCACTGCAGGTACTCAAGGAGGAACTGTCTCAGTATGTAGTGACAAAAGTTCCGGTTATAGACCCGAACAGGCTCAATCTGATACTAGTGCTTGGCGTAAATGGGGTTGGTAAAACAACATCGATTGCAAAATTGGCAAATATGTACAAGGCTCAAGGAATAATTCCTGTTTTGAGCGCGGCAGACACGTTCAGGGCGGCAGCAATTGATCAGCTTGAGCTTCACGCTGAGAGAGTAGGTTGCAGGATAGTTCGTCAAAACCCGGGAGCCGATCCTGGAGCAGTGATTTTTGATACTATAAGCAGCGCATCATCAAAAAACGAGCAGGTAATCCTTGCTGATACTGCAGGCAGGATGCACACTAAAGAGAACCTTTTAAGAGAGCTTCAGAAAATTGACAAAATAGTGAGGAACAGAATTGAGAGTGACTGCTATACGAAAGTTCTGGTAATTGACAGTACAACAGGCCAAAATGGGATCAGACAGGCGGAAATGTTTCACTCGGCCATCGGTATTGATTCTCTCATTCTGACAAAATATGACTCAGCTGCTAAGGGTGGGAGCATAATACAGATTGGCAAGACCTTGGGAATACCTGTCAGTTTCATCGGTACTGGTGAAAAATATTCAGATATAGATATTTTCAACAAAGAAGATTTTCTCAGTTCCCTAATAGGATCAGAGTAATTTCGGAGAAACGAATTATGAGAAAATGCTGTGTTTTCTATCTGGTTACGGCTCTGTTTATTTTCTTTCCGTTTAGTTTGTCAGCAGTCGGAGAGTCAGTTTTTTATCGATCAAATTCACTTGGCATGAAACTTGAAAAAATTCAAGAGTCTGAAAAGGATGATTATCCATGGATAATCAGGGCTTCCCAAACAGCTGATGCTTATGAGGAGGTTCTTCTAAAAGATGGGATTTATGAGATATGGTTTGAAACGACAACTCAGGTTCAGGGACGAAGAATAGTGAACAGGATGTTTTCCGATAAAACACGTACTGAGCAGATTTTTCGGGATAATCTTCTGATTGAAATGAAGGAAACAGCTCCTTCGGGATCTGAAACCAGAAAAATACTATCCTATTTCTCAGGCGAGCTGCTTTCCATTCAGTTATTTGAAGATAGCCAGCTTTATGAAACGGTAACCTATATCCGCAGGTCAGACGGCAGCCTTCACATGCGCCAGGTTCATATTCATGATGCAGGAGGGAGTATTATTGACGAGATTCTGATAATCGACTCAGACAGTCAGTCAAGAGCAATTCTGGGGAAAAGCGCCGATTTTTCACTAATTCGCAGTTATTCAAATGGAATGATAGTTTCAGAAAAATGGATTTCCGACGAGAAAATTGATTCTCCTGTCTCGGTGCAAGAAGAGGTTGGAGGGACGCTGATTGTCACTAAAACCGACACAGATGGAACAGAGATTGTCACAACTTATAATTCTGAGGGGTTGAGAGAGCAGGAAACAAGAAAAAATCCTACTGGAACAACTACAACCCTGTATTTCTATGATGATAAGAATAGAGTAGCATCGCGAGAATCTGTCGGGAAAGCTGGTAAGACTGTTACAGATTATTCTTACGATTCCAGAGGATCTCTGCAGTCTGAAACCGATTATCTTGATGGAACGATACAGAGAAAACTGATCTACAGCCTGAGTGGCAATAGAGAGGAAATATATCGAGAAGGAAAACTATATTTGAGTATTTTATACGAAGCTGACGGGAAAACAGTAAAGGATACTCAGCTTGCGGAATAGCATTTTCAAAGACCTTAAATGGGTACGCAGAACTTCTGTTCGTTATTTCATTTCCGGGCATAGAAAGAAAATTCACTTTGCCGGATTGTCTGTTATGGGAATAGCCGTTGGATTCATTGCTGTTATTGTTATTATTGGCATAATGAATGGTTTGCAGCAGGGCTATCTTCGTGATATTATAGAAATTGACTCTTATCATATGCGAATTTACCCGGAAGACAGTACGTTTCTCACCTCAATTATTTCAGATGCAGCTGAACTTGATCAAACTGCTTATGTTTTTCCATTTTATGAACTTCAGGGTGTTATCCGAACACCTGAGGGCATCACGGAGCCGTGTCTGATCAAGGGGGTACCCGAGGATCACTATTTAAGAGATTCTGGATTGAACGGCGAAGCACTAATCATTTCAGGCAGTTTCAACATACCTACAATAGACGAGCTTGTAATAGGAAGAGGTCTTGCTGCAAACAGCGGAATGGGTACTGGGGCAACAGCGGAACTCCTGTTTCTCGGAGAAGGAAAGACAATAAATTTAGTACCGCTTGAAAAGGACACAATAGTTACAGGAGTTTTCTATTCAGGCTATCCTGAAATCGACACCATGATTTGCTATGCTAATATACAGCTTCTTGAGAAGATTTTACCAAGATCAATCCCCGCAATCGGTGTCAAACTGAAAGAAATAGGAAAAGTAGATTCCATAGCTGAAACCGTTCGCAGAATACCAGGGGTTGTCTCGGTTGAAACGTGGAAAGACCGAAGTAAATCCTTATATTCAGCCTTGATGCTTGAAAAATACAGTATGATGTTTATTCTTTTCCTTATATTTATTGTTGTGTCCTACAATATAAAGAATTCTCTTGAACGTTTGATATTTCTTCAAAAAAAGGATATTGGACTGCTTGCAGCTATAGGAGCTTCCAAGCAAAGCCTGGTGCTTACTTTTGCTTTGCAGGGTTTGTATGTATCAGTGCTCGGAACGGCCGCGGGAATTATATTGGGGCTTATAATTGCAAAAAATATCAATGTAATATTATCTATGATAGGTAAAGCCTATACCGCTGTCTCCGGGATACAGTCAGCCTTTTTCTCGTATAACTTCCCAGTAACCGTTGTCACCAGAGAATTGGTTATAGTTGCTTTTTCTGTTATCGCAGTCTCGCTGTTAGCCTCCTGGCTGGCGGTAAGAAAGATACTGCGTTTTGAACCTGTGAGGATTTTACATTATGAATAGTTCAATGCCCAGTTCCGATAAAGCTCTTGTTGTCGAATCACTCACAAAGACATACCGGAATGGAACAGATACCCTCAAGGTTCTTGACAATCTCGATTTTACTCTCGAACAAGGAACGACAACTGTTATTATGGGGAAAAGCGGCTGCGGGAAAAGTACCTTTCTTCATGTTGTCGGGGGATTGGATAAACCGGATTCAGGGATAATAACCGCTTCCGGGGTAAGGGTTGATGTTCTGAAGGGTGATAAGCTGACTGTTTACCGTCGTGAGCATATTGGTTTTATATTTCAAATGCATTTTCTGCTTGAGGATTTTACTGCATTGGAAAACCTGATTGTTACAGCAATGATTGGAGGAGCTAACGCAGCTGAAGCTCGAAGGAAGTCCCTTCAGCTTCTTGAGAGTGTGGGGCTTTCGCAAAAAACTGAAAATTATCCGGGTCAGCTATCCGGGGGGGAACGTCAGAGAGTTGCTATCGCCAGAGCACTGATAAATGATCCGGTATTAATTCTTGCTGATGAACCGACTGGTAATCTGGATGAAGAGAATTCGCGAATAATTGAGGAATTACTATTCTCGGTAGTGAAGAAGTATAATAAAAGTATGCTTCTTGTTACACATGATGCAAACATCGCTAGATTTGCCGATAAATCCCTTGTTCTGACAAAAGGAACATTCAAAGAGTAGCATATGCGGAACAATCTCCAAAGTTCGATCTATTGGGCAAAAAAAATCGTTTCACTTACCTCCTCATCAAAACAAAGAAAAAAACATATGGCCGGGACTTTTTTTATTATGGCTTTTTCTGTAGTCCCGCTTATTCTTGTCATTATCCTGACAAACGGGATGACAGAGGGAATAACACGAAAATATATCAACCTGCAGACTGGCAATATACAGATTCGAAAATATAAGGCAAATGAGTATGACGATGTGTCTCTGCCGCTCATTGCGGAACAACTTTCTGGTTTTGAAGGGGCAGCCTCCTCAAGTATTATATATGAGGGATATGGCGTTATCTACTCAAAAAATGGTTCTTACACAACAATGATCAGGGGGGTTCCGACGGAGTTCCTGAAGATTCCGGGAATTGAGGAAGAAATAATTGAAATACAGGGAAGTCTCGCGTTGGAGAATGATAAAAGCATAGTTATCAGTACAGCTATAGCCGAAAAACTTTCATTGAATTTACATGATAAAATTGCCATGGCAGTTGTTGATTACAGTGAGTCGGCAACCTTTTTTAAACCCGTAATTATGGAAATATCCGGAATTATCAGTTCAGGATATAATACCCTCGATACTATTCTCGTCTTCATAAATGGATCAGTCGCAGAATCATTGTTTGAGACATCAGGCGATACCTATGTGTCTGTACGCTTGTCATCGCTTAAACTTTCAGATACTTGGGAAACAGCCTCTGCAATAAATGAAATGTATGCTGGAGATGGAATTTCTATCTCAACCTGGGACACAATTAATGCATCACTATTCAGAAATTTTGCCGAAACAAAGAATATATTATATGTTGTTATGGGTCTGATAATTGCGATTGCAGGGGTGAATGTCTCCTCATCCTGTATTATGCTGATTCAAGAAAACTATACATCCATAGGCATTATGAAAGCCCTTGGAGCTTTTAATTCTGATGTCAGACGGGCATTTCTGATAGCCTTGATGACTGTCAGCCTAGTCGGGACCATTTCTGGAGTTGTGATAGGGCTGATTATTGGCAGTAATCTGAATCCGATACTTGCCGCAGTCTCAAAAACCGGTATTGCTGCAGTAGATTTTTATCTGATTCAAATACCGATTATAATCGATTATCGTCAAATTTTATTGGTAATCCTTTTTACTGTTATTGTAACCTTTTTTGCTGTAACGATACCTCTGCGAAAGTTAAAGAATATTTCACCCCTGAGAATTATTACCAGTTGAACGGGATTGTTTCTAACATCATATTTATGGTAAATTTCGCTTATGAATTTTGAAGCTTTTATACTTGGCACTGGCGGAATGATGCCGCTTCCTGGAAGGAACTTGACGTCAGTTCTTCTAAGAAGGGAAGGGGATCTTTTTTTATTTGATTGTGGTGAAGCAACTCAGATATCACTGAAAAAGCTTAACCTGCGGTGGAAAAAAATAAATTCTATATTTATCAGCCACATGCATGCAGATCATGTAACGGGATTGCCTGGCATGCTGATGCTTTCCAGTCAGGTAGACAGGGATGAGCCGCTTACCATCTATGGCCCGGGTTCCATAAAGGAATATATTCAAGAGAATATGCGGATTCTGGATATGTATATTAATTATGATATCCGGGTCGTTACTATAGATTCTCCTGGAACTGTTCTGGAAACCGATGAGTACTGTATTAGTGCTTTTTCTCTATATCATACCAAACCTTGTTACGGGTATACGTTTACCGAAAAAAAACGTCCCGGTATTTTCTACCCGGAAAAAGCCCTTGTCCTGAATGTACCTAGAGGTCCGCTCTGGTCTGAACTGCAAAGGGGAAACAGGGTTGAGTTACCAGGGGGCGACTTAGTCGAGTCGGAACAAGTCCTGGGTGAACCCCGAGCAGGAAGGAAGTTTTCATTTGTGACCGATACTGCTTATATAGATTCCATTGCTCCCCATGTAAGGGATTCCGACCTTTTTATTTGTGAAGGTATGTTTGAGGAAGCTCTTAATGAAAGCGCTCGGGGAAAACGTCACTTGACTGCTCGTCAAGCTGGTTTGATAGCCCTGGAAGCAGGCGGTATAAAAAAAATGGGTCTTATTCACTATAGTCCGCGTTATATGGACAGAGATTTAAAGATCCTTCTGAAGGAAGCAAGGGAAATATTTCCAAACACGTATCTCTGTCGTGACCGGGACACCTTCCCCATAAAATTCGAAGATTAGTGGAACAGTTTTTTTAAGACACGAATAATTATGTACTGATTTTCAGGTTGGTTTCGAAAGAATCTATATCAGGTTCAAAACCGATCAGACTGAAACTTCTTCTGCGCAAGGCTTTTTTCAAGGAACTGCTTGCCTCATTGAGAAACAGGTCAGCATCAAGCGCTCTGTTGAATCTGCTGGTGAAACCACCGCTGAATAAAATTTCCTGCTCGTCAAGAACATCTTTCATGTACCTATACAATGCAAGCAGTTCTGCTTGAGTTTCACTGAAATTTGCAAACGGCATGATGCAAGCGTAACTGTTTTTGACCATACTCTCTTTATACTGATAGATATAAGCGGAGTTTCCCAGGAAAGTATGAATTACTTTAGCAAAAGAAGGCATGCTGGTAACGGCTTTTGACTTATCTTTGAACCGGAATCTTATAAGAGCCAAAGATACATCATATCCATGCTCCTGAGAAAAAAGCAGCTCTTTCGATAATCTTGTTTCAAAGGTGTCCTCCTGAACCTCCAGTAATTCCTGATGGGCTGGAGCATCATTATTTATATCACCTGCCAGAGCACGAACTGCTTTTTGTCGCCCGGAAAATATATTTTGCACTATTGATCCTGATTGTGTTTTTTCGGATTCACCATGTGTTTTATGTGGTTTTGCTGTAGAGGGAGTTTTGCGGTCATAGTCTTCCATATTCTTAAAAAAATTATCCTCGATCGGTTCAGCAGTTTTCTCAGAACTGCGAGCTTTCTGCTCTGTCCTTTGCTGAGAATCTTCAGGAGCATCTTTTAACGATGCATTTTGAGCTGGAGGTGCATCTGGATTTTGTGCTGAAGAGGGGGAGGTTGAGGAATTGAGAGTCTTTGTTTGTCTTTTTGGGGTTATGTAGGTCTCTGTCGGTAAATAGCTCTCATCAGCGGGAATATCATAAAGAACTGTCTCGGAGCCTGAAACAACTCCAAGATTTTCTTGGGGGGATTCACCGGACGCAGCTCTGGTGCCTGAACGAATCAGAAGAAATCCTGTAATTACCAGTATCGCCAGCAGGACCGGGAGAAAACTTACCAGAACCTCATATATCATCACCGACGAAAATGCTGAGTCTCCAAGGATTGAGATTATCCTGATCGAGGAGGCAATTATTACCAGCATAAGGATTATGAAAGCAGCTGCGTTCAGACCTATCTTTGTATTTCTACTTATCATAATCAGATGAATTCTCCTCGGGGGTATTTTTGACATTTTCCTTATCTGGCTTCAACTGGTCAAGGGCTTTTGATTTGATCTTTTTAATAACAGCCTCAAGTCCATCAAGAGAGTTGTCATTATCAAAGGTCAGGGGATGTTCCGGGGTTACCCGGGATAGATTCTCGGAATTGCTGGAGAGTTCATCAGTACGTTTATCAGTACTCCGGTCACCTTCATCCAGGGCATATAACTTACGTATTTCATCAAGGGGCCTTCTCTTAGGCAAACCGGATTCTCCTGAGTCAATATTCTCATCGGTAATCTCTTTCCAGTGTCCATATAGCGATGGTTTTCTGAATAATCTTCTTTTGCGAGGCACAACATCTCCCCTGTTTTCTTCGGCCTTTACCATTGCAGATAATTATATCTGTACTGTCAAGGAATTATTACTTACAATAGCTACATGAATTATACTGCAGTGAGTTGTGAATGACAAGAAAGTATCTTGCTATTGTGCTTATAACCTATTACATCACATATAGTATTTTGACAGGAATTTTCGGCAGTCGCGGGCTGCTGATTAACAATCAGCTTCGTCAGAGCATTCCCGAACAACAAACACTGCTGTCTGATATGCAGGAAAAAAACCTGCGACTGCAGAAGGACCGTAACCGCCTGGAAGCAGATTATCAAAGAATTCTTGAAGAAGCCTATAAATACGGCTATATTCGCGAGGATGAGTTTCGTATAATCTTTGAAGACTATACAAATAATTATCTGGAACTGACAGAATCTCAAAATCAAAAAATGAAAAATTCCGCAAACTCACCGGAAAGCCGGGTATCACTGGTAAGGCAACTGAGTCGGAACGAAATTCTTAAGTTGTCAATTGTTCCATCGATAATTCTTACTTTGCTGATGTTCCTCACAGAAAGAAAAATTAAGCACTTCAGAAAAAAGAACAGCACTCGTACAGAAGATAACCATCCTGTCGGCTTCAGGGAATAATTCTCCTTGCTTCAATATAATATCGTTTTTCGTCGGTTTCTCCCATAGAAAAGGTTTTTCTGGGTAATGCTCCATCATGTATGATGGCAGGGAAAAAGTCACTTTTGGAAATGGCCGGCAGAAACAGGGCAATGTTTCCGGATTTCTTTACAAGTTCAAAAGTCGCTTCGGTTCCGTGGGTATAATCTATTGTTGAGATCGGGTTTAGCAGGAGATATTCGTCAAGCGCAGCTTGCAGGGTTCCGGCAGCAATTTCCGACTCAGGATTCTTAATAAAAATAACCTCAATTCCATTGCTGTCTGCATATCCGAAGGCCTGTTCCAATGAACTTTCAACAAGATTCATCATTTCTTCAATTGATGCGGCTTCCTTTACATGATAACCGGAGCAATGATTGGATAGAATATCAAACAGCTTGCTTTTTTCACAGTTGAACAAAACCCGATGAATTGGTTCAAATACAATTCCCGGATCAAAAATGTTTTCAATTTCGACAAGCGCATAACGGGCCGGGTGTTTTTCCAGGGTTGATTCAGGAAACTGAGCTTGTTTTTTTATATCTTCCCAGCATGATTTGGCTGTGGCAAGTGAATGATTGCCGTCACCCATTGCATAAAGAAGAACATCGTTAGAACCATATTTTTCGAAGAAAGCTTCGGGATCGGCTAATCTATGGAGGGCATCGGCTATCTGCTTGAAATCTTCATCTGAATGTATTCTGTAGGCAGTAATTGATCCTCCGTTATTCATAAGCTCGGTGGTATACACAATTTCCAATTCATTCCTGCGGGCTGATAAGGGTTCAATTACCCGCAAATCCTTATCATCAATGAGTACCAGAATATGAGGCAGTTCCAGGGGAGCATCACGGCGTATCTGCTTCCTGGGCGGAATACGATCGAGAATTGTTCCCTCTGTTGCTCTTATGAGGCTTATTGAACCTTTTGCATAATCATACTGTTCAAGATCGAGGGCAGCTATGAGTCCCCATCTCCCTTCAGGATTTGCAGGAGTTGTTCGATGAACAAGAAAAAACGATTCTTCGAATGTATCAAAAATACCGCTGCCAAGGTATTCAGCCATTTTCTTGTTAATAGAATCTATTCTGGCATTGGTATCCTTTCCCAGATACACTTCCGGAAAGATCAGATTTAGTGTAGAAGGGTCTTCTCCCACATATTCTGCTGTTTTCTCCCAGTATCCAGGTTCAGATGTGTACTGATCACAGGCTACAACAGCCCATTTTTTGAGATTATACTGTTTTTTGGGAATAAGGATGTTCGGGGCAGCCAAACCGGGAAAAGTAATAAGATCGTTTTGCTCTTTCATTGCAATACCTCGATATATCTGTAGTATAATGAGAAACAATTACTTCGCATGATACATAAAAGCTGCGGAGCTTACAATAAGGATATAATAAAATGCTGCGAGGATTGATAATTACCGGAGGAGCAATTCCAGAAAAAGATCAGCTGTATAGGCTTGAATTTCCCTATACATGTATTATTGCAGCAGATTCTGGCTATGATAATGCTGTTATTCTGGGATTAGCTCCGGATATTGTTCTGGGAGATTTTGATTCCATTAAGCATAAACCCGTCTCAGGCAGTGAAGTTATTCCTTTCCCGTCTGACAAAGATTATACCGATACGGAACTGGCCCTGATGGAACTTCATTCACGCAATATTTCAATCTTTGATATGGTGGGCGGAGGTGAAGGTCGGCTGGACCATACTCTTGCCTTGCTTTCTGTTTTTTCATCACCAGAGTATCCGCAGGTCTGGATTACTGGACGAGAAATCGTTTATGCAGTTGTTCCTGGCGAAGTATTGAGAGTTTCAGTGTTGCCCGGTACTGCAGTTTCCCTGTTTACCCCCCGTGGGGAAGAAGCGGTTGTTACTACATCCGGTCTTTTCTGGGAGCTTGATTCTTTTCAACTGTCAAAAACCCGGGCAAGTATCAGCAATCGAACCATAAATGATACTATAACAGTAAAGGTTCTTGAAGGCAGTATCGTTCTTGTCAGTGTTGTTCTACCCGGAATCAGGTAAGAATAACACTACCAGGGGGGTGCCTCATGATATATTGTAATTACTTATGTTACCCTATTTGCTGAGTGATTTCAAATCCGGATCGGCTTTAGGGTGCACGACAAATAAGTTATTTTTGGCTAGGAATGCTATACAAGGAGGTGTTTTTGTGCTATACTGTACGTGTATGTAACGTACAGTTTATTTTCAGGAGGTCCTATGAGTAAGAAACTGAATGAGCTTTATCATTT